>DOVJ01000044.1 GCA_003520145.1 Eubacterium sp. | reverse complement strand
GTTAGATCTTCTATGAGAATGGCTCACGTTGTTACCAAAATGAGCAGCCTTTTCACATATTGCACACTTTGCCATAAAGCACCTCCATCTGTATCATAATCACAACAATAGTTATTGTACCAAAAAACAAATTGGATTGCAAGTATAATTTGCGAAAAATCAAAAAAAACTGAAAAGGGCTTTATTTTTGTGGCGAAAGATAGTATAATATAATAGCCTATGAATGTTTTCGGTGCCAGGTCTTGCAGGGCGAGACTTGAATATGATATAAGGAGGATATTTTTATGAAGGGTAAGATGAATAACCAGTATGGCGAAGTGCTTATCGATGTTGAAGTAATTAAGAAGTATGCAGGTACTGCAGCGGTAGAGTGCTTTGGTATCGTTGGTATGGCCGGTGTAAGTATGAAGGATGGCCTTGTAAAGCTTCTTAAAGTTGACAGCCTTACAAGAGGCATCAGTGTCACTATAGATGATAATAATATGATTAATATCGATTTCCATGTTATAGTTGCTTATGGCAGTAGCATTTCTGCAATATCTAATAATCTTGCAGAGAATGTTAAGTATAGACTTGAGGATCTCACTGGTATTAAAGTCAACAAGATTAATATCATTGTTGAAGGCGTGAGAGTAATCGACTGATTTTGAAGGAGGATAAAAGTGGCTATTAAGACTATAGATGCAAGAACATTCAGAAAGATGTTCTTAGCAGGCGCAAAGAGACTTGAGCATAACAAAGAAAGGATTAATCTGTTGAATGTATTCCCTGTACCTGATGGAGATACGGGAAGCAACATGACGCTTACTATCATGTCAGCTGCAGATGCAGTTTATGAGTTGAAGGATCCGGATCTTCTCACTCTGTCTAAGACTATCGCAAGCGGATCCTTAAGAGGTGCGAGAGGTAACTCAGGCGTTATTTTGTCTCAGCTTTTTAGAGGTTTTACAAAAGAAGTATCATCAGCAGAGGTTATTACTGTTGAACTTTTTGCCAGAGCACTTAACAGAGCTGTCGATACTGCTTATAAGGCAGTTATGAAGCCTAAGGAAGGTACAATCCTTACTGTTGCTAAGGCGGCAGCAACTAAGGCTATGGAGATATACGAGAAGGAAGAATACATAGATGAACTTCTTGCTAAGGTTATAGAGCATGCTAATGTTGCTCTTGAGCATACACCTGATCTTCTTCCTGTTCTTAAGCAGGCAGGCGTTGTGGATTCCGGTGGAACGGGCTTCATGGAGGTTATATGTGGATGGTATGATGTTCTTGTTGGTAATCCTGTTATAGATTATTCTGAAGCCGCAAGCTCATCTGAAGGATCAGATGGTGCAGCCGTTACAGGTGTTGCTTCAACAGCTGATGCTGATATCAAGTTCGGATATTGTACAGAGTTCATCATTATGCTTAACAAGCCTTTTGCGGCAGGCGAAGAGGAAAAGCTTAAGGATTATCTTCTTTCACTTGGTGATTCTTTGGTTTGTGTCGCTGATGATGATATGTGTAAGATTCATGTTCATACGAACGATCCAGGTCTTGCTATTCAGAAGGGTCTTACATATGGTGCTCTTACACGTATGAAAATCGATAATATGCGTGAAGAACACCAGGAGAGATTATTTACTAAGCAGGAGAAGGCTAGCTATGAGACTAAGGAAAAGTCAGAGCCAGCACCTGCTGCTGAAGCGAAGGAATTCGGTGTCATCGCTGTATCTGCTGGTGAAGGACTTAGTGATATATTCAAGCAGCTTGGCGTTGATGAAGTTATAGAGGGTGGTCAGACTATGAATCCTAGTACTGATGATTTCCTTAATGCAATCAGCAAGATCAATGCTAAGAATATCTACATCCTTCCGAATAACTCTAATATCATACTTGCAGCAAATCAGGCTTCAAGCATAACAGAGGATAAGAAGGTATATGTTATCCCTTCTAAGACTATACCTCAGGGTATAACTGCTATGATCAACTTTGATCCTATCAACAGTGCTGCAGATGCTAACTTTGAAAATATGTCGGCATCTCTTAAGAATGTCAAGTCAGGATCTGTTACATATGCTGTAAGAGATACTGTTATCGATGATAAAGAGATTAAGAATGGTGATATCATGGGTCTCGGAGATAAGACTATACTTGCAGTAGGCAGTGATATCAAGGATACAACGATAGAGCTTTTGTCAAATCTTGTTGATGATGATTCTGAAATCATAAGCTTGTATTATGGTGAAGGAGTTAGCGAAGAAGATGCTGAGGCCTTGAGAAGTGAGGCAGAGGCAAAGTTCTCATCATGCGATGTGGAATTACAAGCAGGAAATCAGCCGGTATATTATTATATAGTTTCAGTTGAATAATTCTGATATTTCGATAATTCTGTACCGCTCGTTCTGTACAGAATTATCTTTTTTGAGGGGATTGGTGCATGGAATTAAACCAGATAAAGGGAATAGGACCTCAAAAAGAAAAGCTCCTTAATAAGCTTGACATAGAAACTGTTGAGGATCTTATTGAATATTATCCTAGAAGATATATACGATATCCCGAAGGGAAAACTGTTCTAAAGAACAGATTTGACACTGTAAGTGATGATGATGAAGTTTTTTTAGATGGTCTTGATACTATAGAAGTCAAGTTCAAGACAATTCCGAAGACGATAAAGACTCGTAGCGGCAAAAACATAACCGAGGCTAAGGCAGTGGATGCTGATGGCACACTTATAACAGTCAAGTGGTTTAACAGCCCTTTTCTTTCGAGGGTTATAAGTACATCAAGACTCTATATTCTTCGTGGCAGACTAAGTGATGATAATACCTTCATGCATCCTGATTATTATACGATTCAGGATTATGCACTTATGCAAAAGAGCTTAAGACCAGTTTATCCTCTGACGGCTGGCGTTACTAATAATTTTATGATCAATTCAGTAACCAATGCCTTAGAGTGTGCTTTGCTTGAAGAGAACTTACCTGGAGAAATAGTTAGTAAAAAAGGACTCATGCCAAGGAAAGAAGCGTATTATAAGATACATTTTCCAAAGAGCGAAGAAGAGTATAAAAGCGCAAGAAAGAGAATCGTATATGAGGAATTCTATGATTTTTTCAGTAAACTGAAGAGGTTAAAGAACAAGAAAGAACATATAGATAATAGTTTTTTTGTAAGTGATGACAGCTATAAGCCAGATATTGATAAGCTTCCCTTTTCACTTACTAAAGCGCAGATGCGCGTGATAGATGAGATTATGGCTGATATGTCATCTGGCAAGGCTATGAGAAGGCTTCTGCAGGGTGATGTGGGATGTGGTAAGACTATAACATCTTTTGTTCCGATGCTTTCTGTATGCAGGGCGGGTTTTCAGTGTGCTATGCTTGCACCGACCGAGGTGCTTGTGAAACAGCATTATGCCAATATCCTTAAGTTTATAAGTAATTATGAGGAAAAGCCTAGAGTCGCCTTCTTATGTGGTTCTATGAAGGCTTCTGAAAAAAGAGCGATAAAGAAAGCTATAGCTGATCATGATTATGACATAGTTGTGGGAACACATTCGCTTCTTGAGGATGATATAACATGGGATTCGCTTGCTTATGTTGTTATAGATGAACAGCATCGTTTTGGTGTAAAGCAAAGAGAGAAACTGATAGCTTCTGGTAAGGTCCCACACGTGCTATCCATGAGCGCAACGCCGATTCCGAGAAGCATAACTCTTATGCTGTATGGCGATATGGATATGTCTGTTATCGATGAGATGCCCAAGGGACGGCTGCGGGTTAAGACTGCTGTTGTAGGCTGTGAATATCGCATGAGGTCTTATAAGATGATAGCGGATGAAATCGCGAAAGGGCATCAGGCCATGATCATATGTCCTATGATAGAAGAGAATGAAGAATTCGAGGCTAACGATGTCAGGACTTATGTGGATGAATTGCGTAATGTGTTTAAGAGTGCTATAAGGATAGATGCTATGCACGGACGTATGAAGGCGGACGAAAAGGAAGCTGTTATGAAGGAATTCGCAGATGGACACATAGATATACTCGTATCCACAACAGTTATAGAAGTAGGAGTTGATGTTCCAAATGCTACTGTCATCATGATAGAAGATGCACAGAGATTCGGTCTTGCCACTCTTCATCAGTTAAGAGGAAGAGTCGGAAGAGGTGGGGCTCAAGGGTATTGTATACTTGTCAACACGAAACCTACCGATAAATCCAGAGACAGATTACAGATTCTCTATGATTCCAATGATGGATTTGTGATAGCTAACGAGGATCTGAAAAGCCGTGGGCCGGGCGATATATTTGGCATAAGGCAGAGCGGTGAGATGAGCTTTAAGCTTGCTGATATATATGCGGACGCAGCGGTTATGAAGGAAGTAAAGGATATGGTGATGGGCGTATGAGAGTTATAGCTGGAAGTGCAAGGAGTCTTAGACTTAAGACGATAGATTCGATGGATACCAGACCTACTACTGACAGGATTAAAGAAACCCTCTTCAACATGATCAATGACAGATTGTATGATTGTGTGTTTGTTGATCTGTTTTCAGGAAGTGGTGCTATAGGTATAGAGGCTTTGAGTCGTGGGGCCAAGAAGGCTTACTTTTGTGACAACAATAAGCTTTGTATCGATGTTATAAAAGAGAATCTGCGATTTACACATCTTGAGGAGCGTGCAGTCTGTATCAAGGGGGATTGCCAAATTGCCTTGGATTCCGTAAAGAGTGCCGATATAATCTTTATGGATCCGCCTTATGAAAAGAATATTGAGAGAGGGTTGCTGGAGAAAATCGCAAAGAAAAAACTTCTGTGTGAGGATGGTCTGATAATTATTGAGGCATCTTTGAAAACAACCTTTGATTATATGGAGGATTTGGGTTATAATATAATTAAGGTGAAAGAATATAAAACCAATAAGCATGTATTTGCTAAACTGAAAGGATGAGATATATAGGAATATGAGAATAGCTGTATATCCGGGCAGTTTTGATCCTGCCACTTTGGGACACTTAGATATTATAACAAGGGCCTCGAAGCTTGTTGATAAGCTGATAGTCGGTGTGTTGAATAATAATACTAAGAACCCGTTGTTCAATGTTGACGAGAGGGTTGGTATCCTTAAGGATATTACTAAGGATATAGACAATGTTGAGGTTCAGGCTTTTTCCGGGTTACTTGTGGAATTTGCAAAGAAGAATGGCGCCAACATGGTCGTGAGAGGCTTGCGAGCTATAACTGACTTTGAATATGAGATTCAGATGGCGCAGACAAACAGAATACTTGACGAGGGCGTGGATACTATATTCCTTACTACTAATATAGAATACTCATACCTTAGTTCGAGCACAGTTAAGGAAGTTGCCATGTTTGGCGGCGATATATCGAAGTTTTTACCGGAATCGGTTATACCTTTGGTTAAAGAAAAATACAAGAATAAGATTTAAGTTTGGAGGAATTATTAGATTATGATTAAGATAGATCAGGTTATTAAGGATATGGAAGATTACCTTGTGAATTGTAAGCCAATCAAGTTTTCAGGTAATAAGTATGCGGTTGAGATGGATGTTCTTGAGGATTACATCAACTCACTTAAGCATAATCTTCCTGCTGAGGTTAAGAACTATAAGAAGCTTCTTATGAATCAGGATCAGATCTTAAGATCTGCTCAGGCAGAAGCTAAGTCTATAGTTGATAAGGCTTTACAGGAGCGTGAAGCTCTCATTAATAACAATGATATCGTTAAGGAAGCATATAAGATAAGGGATCAGATCCTTGGTGATGCTAAGGCTTCTGCTGATGCCATGATATCTGATGCTACAGAGTATTCAAATCAAGTAAGAGAAGGCGCTTTGGAGTACGCTGATACAGTTCTTTCGAAGGCTTCTGATGATATGCGAAGCATGTTCAACGTTTTCAAGGGTGCATCTACAGATTTTCTTTCGGGACTTGAGGATGATATGTATACATTGGATAGAAACCGTAACGAACTGGCAGCTATGAAGAATGGTCAGCCAAAAGCTTCTGCTTCATCAGGTATGAAAGCGGATATTGATTTTGATTAAACATAATTAGGCTAAAAAGCTTTTTGTGTATTGGGTTTTGAGAGGGTTTTATATGGAGATTCAATTATGGAAAGATATACTTGCACCTTATGAGTTGGCAGTCAACGAAATCACGGTGAAGTTTGAGCATATCATAAAAGAATATAGGGGAAAAGGGATGTATTCGCCGATAGAACAGGTTGTCGGCAGAGTTAAGAGTGTATCGAGTATACTTGATAAGGCTCAGAAGAAGAATTTTTCTATCGATGAGATAACTGAGAAAATCGAAGACATAGCTGGTATAAGGATTATATGCCAGTTCTATGAGGATATATTTAAGGTTGTTGATATGATCAAAAGCCGTTCCGATATGAAAGTGAAGGTGTGCAAGGATTATATCAATAATCCGAAAGAGAGCGGTTACAGAAGTTATCATATGATAGTTTACTATGATGTTTATACTATCAAGGGTAAGGAACGTATTAACGTTGAGTTCCAGATAAGAACACTGGCTATGAACTTCTGGGCGACTATAGAGCATTCGCTTCAGTATAAATATCGTGGTAATATTCCTGATCACATCAAAAAGTCACTAAGTGCTTCTGCTGAATCTATAATTGCCCTTGATAACGAGATGGGAACAATCCATGCTGAAATCGTGGATGCTCAGAATTCCTTCAATGTTAAGGCCAATACGGTATCGGATATTCTTAACACAATACAGAATCTCTATAAGCTGGCTAACAAGAAGGAAGTTAATAAGATACAGGACGAATTCTATAAGATCTATCAGGAGGGAGATCTTGCCCAGCTTGATCGTTTCAGCAAGCAGCTCGATATAGTTGCCGAAGGTTACAGAGCGCAGGGTGTAGCTGAATAAAGGTTTGTTATATGAAATTACCACAGATATATGTTGACAGGATGAAGGAACTGTTAAAGGATGATTATCAGGCATATATAGACAGTTTTGAGGATAAGCGTATATACGGCCTTCGGTTGAATAATCTGAAGACCGATTCTGATGCTTTCCTTAAGATTACTGATATTGATTTGCAGAAGGTTCCTTGGATTGAAAACGGATATTTTTACAATGAAGATATAAAACCTGCAAAGCATCCACATTACTTTGCGGGTTTATATTACATACAAGAGCCGAGTGCCATGACACCAGCCTCACGACTACCAATCGATAAGGGTGATTATGTTCTTGATATGTGTTCCGCACCAGGTGGAAAGTCTACTGAGCTTGCTTCTAAGCTTGGCAATACAGGTCTTTTGGTATCCAATGATATATCTAATTCAAGACTTAAAGCGTTAGTCAAGAATCTTGAGGTGTGGGGAGCGGGTAATATACTCGTTCTTAATGAGGATCCGGTACAGGTTGCGAAAACCAAAGAAGAATACTTCGATAAGATTCTTATAGATGCCCCGTGTTCTGGCGAAGGTATGTTTCGTAAGGATAATAAGCTTATAAAAGCGTGGGAGCGAAGCGGACCAGAATTCTATTCTAACATACAGAAGAATCTTATCGTTGCTGGTGCAGATATGTTAAAGCCTGGCGGTATGATGCTTTATTCTACATGTACTTTCTCCAAGGAAGAAGATGAAGAAGTGGTTGCTCATCTGTTATCTGAAAGAGAAGATATGGAGCTTGTAGATATAGAAGGGTATGAAGGCTTCAGTAAGGGCTTTGCGCCGTATGAACGATGTGTTCGTATCTTCCCGCATAAGATGCAGGGTGAAGGGCACTTCTTGGCGCTTTTTAAAAAGCGTGGTGAAAGAATTGAGTCTTCATATGTGTCACCATACAGATATAAGCTTCCTTCATGTGTGGCGAATTTCTTAAGTAAGCTAAAGGTGAAGTTTGATACAGATAATATCTATGAGAAGAATGGTTATGTGTATTATTCTTCAAGAGCTGGTAAAGATTTTGATGATTACAGAGTATTGCGTAATGGCCTTTTGCTAGGCATAATATCAAAAGACAGATTCGAACCGAGTCAGGCTTTGGCTATGTATCTTAAGATGGATGAGTATGATAATTGTCTTAATCTTCCTCTTAATGATATGAGAGTTATAAAGTATCTCAAGGGTGAAACTATCGAATATGATGAAGAGACAGAAGAAGTAAGCGATGATTATGTGCTCATCTGTTGTGATGGCTATCCATTAGGGTTTGGTAAAGCAAAGAACGGGATTATCAAGAATAAGTATCTTCCGGGTTGGAGATGGATGTAATGGCGGATAAGAGTATATTGAGACTTGATAAGCTTCTTTGCGATATGGGTATAGACAGCAGAAGTGAGGTCAAAAAGCTCATAAAATCAGGTGCTGTCAAAGTGGATGGTATATGCATAAAGGACAGTTCTTATAAGTGTGATATATCTTCTGAGATTACTGTATCAGGAAGAAAAATAATATATCAGCAGTATATATATATCATGCTTAACAAGCCTTCAGGATACTTAAGTGCCAACGAAGACAAGCGTGATAAGACTGTGTTTGACCTTATAGAAAGTGACAGAAAGAAGGACATGTTCTGTGTCGGAAGGCTTGATAAAGACACTGAAGGATTGCTTCTTCTGACCAATGATGGAGAACTGTCACACAGGCTTCTTTCTCCGAAGTCACATGTTCCTAAGACGTATTATCTTCAAGTTGATGGAATCCTTGATGAAGAAGATGTAAAGCGCACAGCTGAGGGAATAACTTATGCTGGTGATGACTATAAGC
The DNA here is from genome assembly GCA_003520145.1 of Eubacterium sp. GTDB lineage: Bacteria > Bacillota > Clostridia > Lachnospirales > Lachnospiraceae > UBA9775. Next base: position 473 of record DOVJ01000044.1, on the reverse strand, counting down.
CGTCGCATCTTGAGATACTTGAGGCTGATAAGTCGGCGGGTACATCGAAAGCGAAGCTTACCATCTATGAAGGAAAGTTTCATCAGGTTAAGAATATGATGCTTGCCTTAGGAAAGAAGGTAACCTACCTAAAGCGTCTTTCTATGGGGAGACTGATGCTTGATGAAAAGCTTTGTATTGGTGAGTACAGGGAATTAACAAAAGAAGAATTAGGATTATTAAAATATGAGGATTGATGAGGATATAAAAGCTTGTATATTTGATATGGACGGAACGCTTATAGATTCTATGGGTGTATGGCATGATATAGATATCGCATTTGCTGACAGATTCGGCTTTGAATTACATGAGGGGTATAAGGAAGAGATTCAGGGACTGACTTTTTATGACACGGCAGTTTATTATAAAAAAACATATGGATTAGACCTGTCTATAGATGAGATACTTAAGATCTGGGATGATATGGCCTATGA
>DOVJ01000014.1 GCA_003520145.1 Eubacterium sp. | reverse complement strand
GCGTGTCCTAGTGATAGTTTTTTACGGCCTCATTTACACATAATACTCTATCTCATCAACATGACCACCAAGATTCAGGATATCAAGTATCTTTTTCCTGTATTCCTGAAAAGTATCCTGTGATCTTGCACGCGGTCTAGGAAGATCGATATCTATAACCGCTTCAACCTTTGAAGGTCTTGCCGACATAACAACAACCTGATCTGACATATATATGGCTTCATCCACATCATGAGTTACCATTATCATCGTCATGTTATGCTTCTCCCATATATTGATGATCTCATCCTGAATATTCATTCTGGTAAATGCATCCAAAGCTCCAAGAGGTTCATCAAGAAGAAGAACTGATGGATGTCCCACAAGTGCTCTTGCAAGTGATGCACGCTGCTGCATACCTCCGGATAACTGGTGTGGATAAGATCTTTCAAATCCTTCCAAACCGACAAGCTTTACATAGTCTTTAACATCGGACTTATTGCTCTTATAAGTACCTCTTGCCTTAAGACCAAAGGCTATATTCTTCTCAACGGTAAGCCACGGAAATAGATTAGACCCCTGAAAAGCGAAGCCCCTGTCACTTCCCGGTTTCTCGATCTTCTTGCCATCGAGTAACAGCTCACCCTCCGTAGGTTTGTCAAGACCTCCTATGATTCTCAAAAGAGTTGATTTTCCACAGCCTGATGGTCCGATTATACTTACAAATGAACCGGGTTTTACATTAAGAGACAATCCATTAAGTGCTGTCACAGACTCTTTTTTTGAATCATAATCCTGAAAAGTCTTGCTTACATTTTTAATCTGAAGTTCACCTACCATTTGATCACTCCTCTCTGCCATACAAGTATCCTGTCTCTGAACTTAAAAAGCAGCGTCAATATAAGCGAGCAAAGAACGGCTATTATAATAAGACCTGCATAAACGCCTGTGTACTGCATAACTGATTTCTGCCAGTTTATATACCATCCGATACCGCTGGAATTACCATTCATCTCTACAACCATCAGCGTTGCGAAAGAAGATACCGTGCCATAGAAGATACCGAGGAATATGCTCGGCATAGCAGATGGTATAGCCACATGAACAATCTGATACAGGGTAGAAGCACCGAGTGTTCTCGATACCTCAAAGTACACAATATTCGTACTTTGAATTCCACTACTTGTCATCAGAGTAACTGGAAACCATACAGCAAAAGCAATCAAGAATACATTCGCACTATGTGTAGTCGGGAATGTAGAAAGCACAAGCGGAATCCACGCAGTCGTTGGAATCGGTCCAATCACCTTAGTGATTGGATTCAACCAATAACCAACTTTCTTAAAGTAACCAAGTAAAAGTCCTGTCACAAAGCCAACCGATGCGCCCCACAAGAAACCTGTTATCAAAAGTTCAAAAGAGTCAAGAACATTTTGAGTAAGGAACTTTCTTTCCTCGTAGATCAAGCCAAACACACGATCTAAGGAAGGAAAGTATATAGTAGGCAGAATCTCTGTTTTAGTAACGATATGATTCAACACTGTCAGGAATACGATCAGTCCTGTAAAAAAAGGTGCCTTATATATTATTCTGTAACGGATCTTCTTATTAAACACCCCAAGTATTATCTCTCCTAAGATAACGACACCTATCAAACCTATTAGATAAAGATAATACGGATGATCCGTCTTTTTTTGTTTACCATTATCTGCTATACCATAATACGCTAGCACCGATAACGCGATTGCGATAAATGGCAACAAAAGCTTTATGATCACAAACGCCCTTTTCATGTGTCCCTCCTAATCGCATCAATGTTTCTCTACTTCCTCAAAAACCCCGCCTTTATATATATATGATTCAGGCACATTTGAGAATTTCGTAAATGCTTTATTAACAAATTCATTCGGATCTTTCGCCTTGAGCTCGTTTATTCTTATCAATTCACTTGCCGCGTTCAAAATAGTTTTTGATGCAGAATCAACAGACGGTGTATAGCTGTATGAACCAAGAATCTTTGCATTGGTTTCTAGATCACCTGAGCACTGATTATTATCAATCTGAAGCTTAGCAGCAGCCTTAGGATCAGCCTGAACATATGCACTAGCTCTTAAGATTGCTCTTGTATATGCAGCAGCAGCCTTTGGATTCTCCTTCGCAAGCTTAGATGTTACAAATGCCATACAGCAGTACTCATCCTTGAACTTTTCATCTGTCGTAAGATCAAGCAATGTCTTGAACCCATACTGCTGTTCCGCAAGATATGCTACAGGATCATGCAAAGCAGCTGCATCGATAGCTCCATTTTCAAGAGCAAGAGGAAGGTCAGTCAATCCATATACTACCCACTGTACCTCCTGATTTCCGGCAGTCACATTGATTCCTTCATCATACAAAGCGCGCTTCAGTGCGACAACCGATGAATCACCAAGTGACGGAACTCCTATTTTTTTACCCTTAAGATCAGCAAGAGAATTAATACCAGAATCCTTCTTTGTGTAAACCTTAGTACAACCTGTATGGATACCTGCGGTAAATGTTATCTCAAGACCATTATCTATCTGCGGTATCATCGCACCAGCTAACTGTGTTCCTGCATCGATCTTATTAGACGCAACGAGTTCACTGATGTTACCCATATCAATCTCTTCTACACGCCATGTAATACCTTCTTTTGAAAACTCCTCCTCAAAATAGCCATTATCGATCGCAACATGTAATGGTGCCAGACACAGCGAACCATTCGCTGTTCCTATCACAATGTCAACATCCTTGGCCTTTTCCTTCTTCACGCATCCTGTTAAACTTGCTATCGCAAGAATACCAATTGCCAAACAACTCTTAAAACGCTTCATAAAAATAACACTCCTTTTTTAGTATCAAAAAAACCAGAGATACGTATTTACCTCTGGTTTTCCAGTCGGTACTCTGATTGATCTGTGAAAATAATATACCACAGATATTCCGTACTGACTAATATGTAAAACTAATTATGAGTTATAAGTTTCACTAATACTCCTTATACTTCATCAACTCTTCTATATATGCCTTTCCCATCTCGCTCAAAGAATGCTTTTCCTTAACGATATAACCTATAGTAAGCGGATCTTGTTCCTTCAGTTTTTTTGCAACGAAGCCTTCCTTCAAGGATAGATTATCAATCACAATTCCTGTTCCAATAGAATAACCATTAAGTGCTACAACAACCTCTGCGCTAGTCGCTCGGTCTGTCGACCTGATATTCTTCTTAAAATCATGCTCAAACAGTGCTTCCTCCGAGAGATAAAAGCTATTATCACTGCTTTGATCGAAAGAAACACAAGGATAGCCTTTTAGGTCACTAAGAGATATTTCCTCCTTGACCGCCAATGGATGTTCACACCACATATATACATATGTGTCCTTAGTCATAAGAGGTGTAAACTTTAACCGATAATCCTTAAGGATTTTTTTCAAAACCTTCTCATTGGCTGCTGAATACGAGATAATACCTATCTCACTCTTAAGGTTTTTCACATCCTCAAGCACTTCATCTGTTCTCGATTCACGTATAGAATATGTATACTCATCAAAGTCGTACTTTTTTATCGTATTCACAAAAGCATGTACAGCAAAAACATAATGCTGAAGAGAAACTGAAAAGTGACTTATCCCCGCACGATTTTTTTCATACTTATTCTCTATCAGTTCAAAGTTACTAACTGCCTGCTTTGCATAGATAAGAAACTCTTCCCCGTCTTTTGTCAGTGTAACACCTCTGCTGTTTCTTTTGAAAAGGACAACTCCCAATTCCTCCTCAAGATCATTTATAGCCAAAGATAAGGCCGGCTGTGTCATAAAAAGGTTATTAGCTGCTTCACTTATCGAAGCCGCTTTGGCAATCGCCATAACATACTTTAATTGCAGAATAGTCATATGATGATTCCTCCTCCCAGCACAACATCTCCTTCATAAAAAACCGCAGCCTGTCCGGGAGTCACTGCGCGTTGCGGCTTTTTAAACTCTATATGTGCGGTATTATTCTCTCCCGGATATATAACTCCTTCCTGCTCCTTCATCCTGTATCTGATCTTCACCTTACAGCATATGGGATTTACAGGTATCAGACCCGATATCCAGTTCACATCTTTTACATCAACTGACTTTGAATACAGATCCTCATCATCACCTAATATAACAAGATTATTCTTAACATCTATACCACATACATACAACGGCCTGTCAGCCGCTATACCAAGACCTTTTCTTTGACCTATGGTATAGGCCACGATTCCTCTGTGTCTGCCAAGTACATTTCCAGCTTTGTCTACAAAATCGCCAGTCTTATAATCTTTCCCAGAAATACGCTTAAGAGCCGCCACGTAATCACCATCCGGAACAAAGCATATATCCTGACTGTCATGTTTATCTGCATTCAGAAAACCATTCTCCCTTGCAATCTCACGCACTTCTTTTTTAGTAAGACACCCCAAAGGAAACCTTGTACCGGCTAATTCCTCCTGAGTCATCTGATACAGAACATAACTTTGATCCTTAGTTTCATCTACCGCTTTTAACAGGCGATAGCCCGAATCATCTTTTTCTATTCGTGCATAATGTCCTGTAACTATATAATCGCAGCCAAGCTGCTTTGCCCTGTCATACAACAGGTCAAACTTCATATATCTGTTACAGTCTATACAAGGGTTGGGCGTTATCCCACTTTCATAGCATAAAACAAATCTGTCTATAACCTTCTCTTTAAAAGAATCTATGAGATTGAACACATAATACGGCATATCAAGACTTTCAGCCACTGCCCTCGCATCTAAGATATCATCTAGAGAACAACAGGTATGTCCCTTACATACACCTATATCCTTGTTAGTATACAGTTTCATGGTACAGCCTGTCAGTTCATACCCTTCTCTTTTCATCAAAAGAGCGGCGACGCTGCTGTCCACGCCACCACTCATAGCGATCAAAGCATTCTTTTTCATCATACATCTCTCCTGCGCGCCGACATATCTCTCAGATATCCTACAACCTCTTTTACAGACCTGATCACATAGTCTATCTCTTCTTTGGTCACATCCTCCGATAGTGAGAGGCGAAGCGCCCCTTTTGCCTCATCATGAGATCTGCCGATTGCAAGCAGCACATGACTCGGATCAAGAGATCCAGATGTACAGGCAGAACCAGATGAAGCATAGATTCCCTTTTTATCTAGCAGTATAATTAAGGATTCTCCTTCTATTCCTTCAAAACAGAAGTTCACTGTTCCAGGAATCCTCTTAGTCCTGTCTCCATTTAATATCGAATGTGGAATAAGTTCTAATCCTTCTATAAGCCTGTCTCTTAGAGGTATAAGCTTATTGCGATAGCTGTCTATATTATTCACAGCATCTTCAAGTGCAGTTACCATACCAACGATCCCCGGAAGGTTCTCTGTACCCGCACGTTTTCCTCTTTCCTGTGCCCCACCTTCTATAAGATTCGTCAGTACTATTCCCTTCTTAGCATACAGTAGACCAACGCCCTTAGGTCCATGAAACTTATGCGCCGAGAGAGTTAACATATCTATGTTGTCCCTGTCCACATCAACAGGTATATGTCCTACAGCCTGCACAGCATCTGTATGAAACAGTACACCCTTTTTACGGCAGACTGCTCCTAT
>DOVJ01000057.1:188-7752 GCA_003520145.1 Eubacterium sp. | reverse complement strand
TACGTCCTTGTAACGTTACGTCCTTTTTATAGTCTCTTATTATGTAATTGGATGTAAATTACAAGAAATCTGTAATCGGTGTGTGGGGCAAACTGTCAGAAATGGCAGGACGCAAAGCTTGAAGTCTAAGGTGTATTTATTTTCTTTTCTACGATGAGGGTAGGAGAGTTTCCCGGGGGATATACTATGATCGTTTGGTTGCAAAAAGCTGCGGATTATCGCGCGCATTTTGCGGCTTTTTTTATGCCGATTGCGTCAAATTATATGATAGGAGAGAAAAAAGAAAATGAAAAAGAAACATGTTATGAAGGCCGCGTTAGTCTTAACGATGGCTGCGACACTTATGGGCTGTAAGGTTGAGGGTACATCAACTGAGAGGGATGATGCAAGCATTCTTGTGGTTGGAAAACAATATGCAAATGTTAAGAATGTATCTTATTGGGATTTTTTTAATGATATGCCTATTCATTGGCAATGCGGAACATGGCTTTTTGATGGTGATCCTACAAATAGTACTAATATAGCTTTTTATGATAAGTATGGGGTCGCTAGAATTCTGCATGTTGATAAGAAATTAGAAAATACCCCAAAAACCGTAAAAATATCTCTTAATGAGTATGAAACAAAACGCGAAGAATATTCGCTAAAATACAGCAAATAATGTTAAGGGCTATGCAATATCTTTGCATAGCCCGAAAAGAGGGACTAATGAAAAAGAAGAAAGTAATTAAGACGATACTAATTATTATAGTTATACTTGTTGTTTTAACGGGTGGCATATTCCTTGCTTTGATGCTTAACGGAACCTTCAGTCAAAAACTTGCAGATGGAAAGTATTATATTCAGGGCAATGATAAGTATAAGGATGCGTATGTAGAAGTTAAGGGTGATCAGATACAGTTTCATAATATTGATTTGAATGATGTGATGCAACCTGATCGTGTAAAGCAATACGAAAAAATGGTTGAAAAGGGCGTTAAGGAAAAGATTAGTGAGGATGAACTGGGTAAACGTCTAGACTTTAACGGATGGCTTGTTGATAATCCTACAATAATTGAGTATTATTCAGATGCTGATAATAAATTAGGTACATTCAAGTATTGCCATTATCTGAGTAACGGTGAATTCTTGACTGTAGTCATTATTCATTATGATTCATGGGAAAAAACTGTAAAGATCATATATGACGGTAAATATATACTTAGCTTCAAAAAGAAATAGGATGACATGAAAAAGAAGAAGATAATTAAGATGATACTTATTATTATACTTATACTTGCTGCTTTAACAGGAGGACTATTCCTTGCTCTCCTGCTTAACGGAACCTTCAGTCAAAAACTTGCGAATGGTAAGTACTATATCCAGGGCAATGAAAAGTATAAGGATGCGTATATAGAAGTTAAGGGTGATCAGATACAGTTTCGTAATATAGATCTGAATGATGTGATGTTAGCTGATCGTGTTAAACTTTATGAACGCAATATTGAAAGAAATCCTAAGAAAAAGCTAGATGAAGATGAATTCGAGAAAGCTTTTGATTTCAATAGTTGGTTGGTAGATAATCCGTATACTATGGAGTATTTTCCTGATGCTGATAATAAGTTGGGAACATTTAAGTATTATAATTATCTTAGCAATGGATATCATTGGACAACAGTGGTAATCCATTATGATTCGTGGGAAAAGACTATAAAAATCATATATGAGGGCGATTATATACTTACCTTTAAAAAGAAATAGGATGATATGAAAAAGAAGAAGATAATTAAGACGATACTTATTATTATACTTATACTTGCTGCTTTGACTGGTGGTGTATTCCTTGCTCTACTGCTTAATGGTACATTCAGTCAAAAACTTGCTAGTGGTAAGTATTATATTCAGGGCAATGATAAGTATAAGGATGCGTATATAGAAGTCAAGGGTGATCAGATACAGTTTTATAATATTGATCTTAATGATGCACTTGGAACTGTTGCCATCAAACGATATGAGAAGGTGATTGCGAAGAAACCGGATAAGAAATTAAGCGAAGAAGAATTCAATTCATACTTTGATTATAACAAGAACTTTGTGGATTCTCCTTACACTATTGAGTATATAGCTGATGGTACTAATAAGCTAGGAACGTATAAGTATTATCATTTTATGTCTATTGGTTGTATTTATTCGACGTTTGTAATTCATTATGATTCCTGGGAGAAGACTATAGATATTGTGCTTGATGGTAATAGTCTTCTTACCTTCAAAAAGAAATAGGATGACATGAAAAAGAAGAAGATAATTAAGACAATACTTATTATTATACTTATACTTGCTGCTTTAACAGGAGGAGTGTTCCTTGCTCTTATGCTTAACGGAACCTTCAGTCAAAAACTTGCTAGTGGTAAGTATTATATCCAAGGCAATGATAAGTATAAGGATGCGTATGTAGAAGTCAAGGGTGATCAGATACAGTTTCATAATATAGATTTGAATGAAATGTTGCTTCCGAAATATGTCGAGAGGTATGAACGTCATATTAAAAAGTTTCCTGAAAAGAAGCTAAGTGAAGAAGACTTTAAGAGTTATTATGATTTTAATGGCTGGCTTGTGGATAATCCATATACAATTGAATATTTTCCAGATGCGAACAATAAATTAGGTACTTTTATATATAATCATGGTTTGACTAATGGTCATTTGCCTGTTATGATTCATTACGATTCGTGGGAAAAGACTATAAAAATCATATATGAGGGCGATTATATTCTCACCTTCAAAAAGAAATAATAGAGGAGATTATGAGTAAAGATATTATTATCAAGACCGAAGGCCTTGGCAAATGTTATCGCGATCCCGAAGAGAAGTGGGTTGTGAAGGATGTGGAGCTTTCTATCGCTAAGGGCGAATTCGTTAGTGTGGTGGGAAGATCCGGAAGTGGTAAGAGTACTCTGCTTAAGATGATGGGTGGTCTTCTTAAGCCTGAGGCTGGCAGAGTGCTTATAGGAACAGACGATATATATAAGTTTTCCGCTAAGGCTATGGCTGATTACAGATGTAACAGGATTGGCTTCGTGTTTCAGGATTATTTTCTCGAAGAGAAGTATACTGTGTATCAGAACGTGGAAGTTGTGCTGATGATAGCTAAGGTGGATGTTAAGAAGCGTAAGGATCTTGTGTCGAAGGCTCTTATGCTGGTTGGCATGGAGGATAAGAAGGATTCTTATGTGAAGAATCTCTCGGGTGGTGAGAAGCAGAGAGTGTGTATCGCCAGAGCGATAGTAAATGATCCTGATATCATATATGCTGATGAGCCGTGCGGCAACTTAGATTACGAGAATGGTGCGAATATCATGAGGATTCTAAGGGAATTGACAGAAAAGGGCAAGACTGTAGTCCTGATCACTCATAACAGAGAGGATGCTGCCAACACAGACCGCATCATAACTTTGCAGGATGGAAAGGTGATTGCGGATGAAGCTAAGGGATAAGATAAGATTAAGCCTCTTTGAGTTTAGCTACGGCAAGGCGGAGTGGATCGTATCTATAATCCTCTACACTATGGTTTTTACGTGCATTCTCTTTTTGGGAACTATGGGGCACGATATGGACCGTGTCTTAGGTGGTATGTTAAGTCCGTATGCTGATCAGAAGTTTTTCTGCCAGCTTTCTGGTTATACTGCTTCGGATGTGAAGGAACTTGAGAAGCTAGGACTTACTGACTTTCTTATACAGGATGACGGGACTATTAGTGGCGCTGATATTCACAGCCTTAACGGCATATGGAAGATTAAGTTTGGCGCGCTTTTGTCGCATCGGGATATATATCTTAGTGAGATTGAGTCGGACCTCATGGTTCTTTTGTTTGTCAAGATAGTTATGTATGGGCTTTCGCTGGCTCTTTTGTCACTGATGGCAGGGAATCTGTCTAACTCCTACGCTATGAAGCTTGCGCACCGTGAGAAGTATATAGATATGCTTTACTCTCTTGGCATGAGTAAACGCGAGTGCCGCGGCATATATGCGAGATTCTTCGGTATTAAGAATGTGGTTTCACTATGCCTTGCGGTGGGGCTTAACGCGCTTTGTATAAGGGGTGTTAACGTCTATGCGAGAGAGAACTTCAAGACTTACGAAACATTTGACGGATTCAAACTTAAGCTTGTATGTCTTATTGCACTCTTATGCGCACTGCTAGCCGCAGTCGCTCTTAGAAGAAAGAGAGGGCGCGTATGAGACTTAGAGATTGTATAATAATTGCTTACAGAAACATAATGGCGAACGGCAAGATAGTCCGCAAAATGATTCTCGGAGAAGTTACTATTCTGGCTATGATCATAAGCTTTGCGGTGATCTATCTGTCTTATGTGGCATATAGGGATGGTTTCGACGAGAAGAAATTCAGGTCGTGTTATTATATCCTGCACGACGAGAGCTTAGAATACGATAATTGGAAGCAGTGTGCTGATAGCGCTAAGAAGAAGTATGACCTTGATGAGGTGTGGAGCTATGCTATGATCTGGGGAACTCCGTGCGGCGAATGTTCATATGTTATAGATGGCACAGCTTATAAGGTTACTAAGTATGAAGGCGTTTACAGGGCTTATTGTCCATCTAGGGATTTTGAATCCAAGAGTAGTAGTGTCGATATCGGTGCGGCTTTCGATGGAGGTCTTCTTATACCGAAAGTGCTTGGCGGTAACGAAAAGGCAATGATCGCAGGGACTTACCCTTCGAATAAATCAGAGATGCTTGTCGATGACTACCTTCTTGACCATCTTGGCTATACAGGAGACTATGAAAGCCTTATCGGTAAGAGTATAAGTGGAAACGATGTACCGGATGGTATGGTGATAAGCGGTGTGTTCTCGAGTGAAGCGGTAGAAAGTGCCGAAGCGTATGTTGCTCATATAATCCGTTATCCGCGTTCGGATGAGACGTTCTGGTGCTACATGAGAGGCTATTATAGCGACATAGAGCGCTTTACGCAGAAGACTAAGACTTGTGATCTGATGCATCCTGATGAGGGTAAGGAAGTGACGAAGCCTGCTTTCGAGTACTGCATGATACACTGGATCATGACAGATCTGGGTATGCTTCTTCTTATGATCTGCGGCGTCATCGTGATGATCATGCTCTTTTCTATAGGCTATCTGATGGGCTTCTATAAAGAAAACAGGGCTAAGTATCTCAACATGCTCTCGTGTGTGGGCATGACTGCTAAGGATAGCACGAAGATTGTGTTCCTTGAACACAATATGTACTTCTTGCATACGATCTTGTTCGGCAATTATGCGGCCTTGATCCTCATGATCGTGTTCAGGGCGGTTGTTGTAGCGCTATTTGATTTCGCAGTCGTGCTGTCTGTCGGACCTTTTGTCGCGGGTACAGTAGCGCTGTGGATCTTGATGAATATCATGATATATCTGCTTATTGCAAGAAAGAGTGTTTCGGCGTAGAGGTATGATTACATTCATGCTTGTGCAAATGTTGTGTAAAGGCGCTTTTGTTACGGCTTTTCACAGCATTTGCACTGAGCTTGAAAAAAATATGAGAAAATTTTCAAAAAAATGCTTGACGGCATATCGGGAATCGTGTTATAGTAAGAAGGCTATGGAAGGTCTTTTTTTTATGCCTAGAATTTAACTATTAAATTGGAGGTGGAAGCGTATGAGAGTTAAGATAACATTGGCTTGTACAGAGTGCAAGCAGCGTAATTATGATCTCACGAAGGACAAGAAAACTCATCCTGATCGTATGGAAACTAATAAGTACTGCAAGTTCTGCAGACGCCATACATTGCACAAGGAGACAAAGTAATCTTTACGAGGTGTTGATATGGGAGAGAATTCTAATACTGCAGTTGAGAAGAAAACAGGTTTATTTGGCGGGATAAAGAATTTTTTTGATGGCCTTAAGACCGAGTTCTCTAAGATTATCTGGCCTGACAAGGAAACTTTGAAGAAGGAAAGCGCAGCAGCTGTTTTCTATACAGCATTGCTTGCATGCATAATCGCCTTACTGGATTTCGTATTCCAGATAGGTCTTGATAAGTTGATTTCTTTGAAGTAGAGGTGTTTTATGGCAGATGAAGCAAAGTGGTATGTAGCTCATACATACTCAGGATATGAGAATAAGGTTCTTGAGGATATTAAGCAGACCGTCAAGAACAGAAATCTTCAGGATCAGATCCTTGATGTTCAGGTACCGCTTGAGAGCGTTATCGAGACAAAGAAGGGTGAAGAGAGAACCGTAACCAGAAAGCTCCTCCCGGGCTATGTCCTTATTAAGATGGTTATGAACGATTCTACATGGTATATTGTTCGTAACACAAGGGGCGTGACCGGTTTCGTTGGTCCGGGATCAAAGCCGGAACCACTTAACGAAGATGAGCTTCGTAATCTTGGTTTCAGTGTTCCTAGATACGATATAGATATTAAGGTTGGCGATGTGGTCACTGTTGAACGTGGCGCATGGAAGGGCACTACAAGTGCTATCACCAATATCAATATCAACAAGCAGACTGTCACTATTAACGTAGATAGTTTCGGCGGCAGGGAGATACCTGTCGAGCTTAATTTCTCTGATATAGAGAAGATTTGAAAATCAGTGCGTAGGCATTTTGATTAGATACGGTTGTCTATATGACAACTCGTGGGAGGATTCTTTTATAGCGTGTGAATCCGCACATTTACCACATTTATTTTATGGAGGTGCCAAAGATGGCAAAGAAAGTAACAGGTTATATCAAATTACAGATTCCTGCCGGCAAAGCAACACCGGCTCCACCAGTTGGTCCTGCACTTGGACAGCATGGTGTGAACATCGTTGAATTCACTAAGCAGTTCAACGCTCAGACAGCAGATAAGGGCGACTTAATCATACCTGTAGTTATTACAGTATATGCTGACAGAAGCTTCAGTTTTGTAACAAAGACTCCACCTGCTGCCGTACTTCTTAAGAAGGCTTGTAACATTAAATCAGGTTCTGGCGTTCCTAATAAGACAAAGGTTGCTACGATTACTAAGGCTAAGCTTCAGGAAATCGCAGAGACAAAGTTGCCTGATCTCAACGCTGCTTCAGTAGAGGCTGCTATGAGCATGATCGCCGGTACTGCAAGAAGTATGGGTATAACAGTAGTTGACTAATTCGCAGGTCAATGTGGGAGAGAGTGAGACTCTCGTTTAACAGATATTACCACTAGGAGGTTTTTCTACATGAAAAGAGGAAAGAAATATGTTGAAGCGGCTAAAGCATTTGACCGCCAGACAGCATACGAAACAGCAGAAGCTGTTGCTATAGTTAAGAAGACAGCTGTTGCTAAATTTGATGAGACTATCGAAGCTCATATCAGAACCGGTTGTGACGGACGTCACGCTGAGCAACAGATCCGTGGTGCGGTTGCACTTCCACACGGAACTGGTAAGCAGGTTAGAGTTCTTGTATTCGCTAAGGGTGCTAAGGCTGATGAGGCTGCAGCAGCTGGCGCTGATTACGTAGGAGCTGAGGAACTTCTTCCAAAGATCCAGAACGAGAACTGGTTCGAATTCGACGTAGTTGTTGCTACACCTGATATGATGGG
>DOVJ01000057.1:0-147 GCA_003520145.1 Eubacterium sp. | reverse complement strand
ACCTGATATGATGGGTGTTGTAGGTAGACTTGGTCGTGTACTTGGTCCTAAGGGACTTATGCCAAATCCTAAGGCTGGTACAGTTACTATGGATGTAACTACAGCTGTTAAGGAAATCAAGGCTGGTAAGATCGAGTACAGACTTGA
>DOVJ01000166.1 GCA_003520145.1 Eubacterium sp. | reverse complement strand
TCAGAACCTGCATAGAGACCGTATACAGCGCCTTCTACAGGCATATCTTCAGAAGTCTTAATAAGGTCAAGACTCAAAGCAGTTCTCTGATTCACAAGACTCATGATAACAGGCTCGAATACAGGCTCATTGTCCTTCGGACCTATGACCACCTCATACACCTCATCACTCTTTATATAGCCATCTACAGTTCGAATCTCCTTAAGATAGTAAGTTCCCTCTTCCACATCCTCTATCATGGCAACTCCTCTTTCAGTTACAGCGCGCCTAAGTAGACTTTCTTCAGAGCAGCCAAAGTCCGTATAAAGCCCGTACTCAACGCCACTTAAGAACCCCTCTTCATAGACGAAGTCCTCCTTATAATCAGTCAGGAACTCACCCTTCTTATATATCTTAAGGCTTCCTTTTCTTATGATCCCTTCCCCCGACACTTCAGCAACAGCACCTTCGCCAAGCTTGAGAGAACCCTTAATATCCATAGATAACATCTTCTGGACAGGAGAGCCTTCGTAAGAGTCCTCTATATCATAAAACATATATTCGGAAGTATCGACATAATAAGGCTTAGCACTCAAGCTTATCTTCTTATCGTAATCTCTACTGCAGACAACTATAGCGATATTCCCTTCACTTACATCAAGCCTTATCTCTGGCAAAACCGCATCATAATACTCATCCCCGATCTTAACAGTATCTCCATCCCCCGCACCATCTATACTCACACTATACCCTTCATAACAGTTACTTGATGTAACTTCGAATCTATACTCGTAAAGCTTTGTATCAGGATCATATACAGGCTTATCTTCTGCCTCAACCGTGATGCCAGGCGTAATCTCAGACACATCATAAGGAAGCCCCAGTGCCACTTTGATCAGTTCGCAAAGCATAGCCTGCGCCCCAGGAGAATTCGGATAGAGGTTCTCGTTGAAGAGAAAGTAAGTCCCATCTTCGCTAAGTGTTGATAAGAGCCTTTCTCTATGAGGGTCGCCCTCAGCGGTAGTTATACCCCACAGAGCTATCTGAGTTGCAGTCATCATCACGAATTCATCTGATACGCCGTGCTCGTACCAGTATCCCTTATTGGCAGGATAACCAAGTTCAAGAAGCTCCTGTATGCGATCAAAACTACCACTTCCATATATCTCTATGAGCTTCTGAAGGCCACTCTCACCATCATACTCAGCCCCTGTGTAACCTGGATTCTTTGAATATATATCAAGGCAATAAGCCACATTATCAAGCCCAAGTTCTATTAATTCATCATTGGTAACAGGGTGATCATATGGCGTAAGATCAGTTATAGATGAGGCAGTACTCCCATAAGAGCCAAAAACCATGCTCTCATCCCACGATGAAGTCCAGCCAGTAGAATGGTTATATAACAGATATGCATTTTGAAAAGTTATTCGCGCAAACGATGTTGGTTTTGCCTTAAGATATGTATAAGGCTCTAAAAACTGAAGAATCAGCAATAATATGATAAAAAACGAAATGATTCTCTTTTTCATAATAAGTCCTTCCGGGCTATCGAAAAAGAAAACTGATATGACAAGACTATATTAGCACAAGCTTATGCTTTTTTCAACACCTTTTTAATTTGTCAAGTATATCCTCGAAGGCTATACCGTCCCTAGGGTCCATCCCCAGCATCTCTGTCTTAAGAAGCGCCTGCGATACAAATGTCGAGGCTCTCTTAACAGACTGCAGGAAATCCACTCCATTGAGGCAGTCTGCAGCTATGATGGATGAGAATACGTCTCCTGTACCGCACCTAGAGACTTCACGTCTCTTGCATCTTACGATCACAGGCTCCTTACCCTTCTCATACACAAAGTTACCCAAAGTATGCTCAGTTGCTATACCTGTTATAACAGTGCGGGAAGCTCCCATACCTGATATCTCACAAGCTATGTCAAAAAGCTCCTTGAAGGTCCACTTCTCCTTATAATCACAGCCTGTAAGTATGCAGGCTTCTGTTATATTCGGCGTAACAACATCAGCGATGCACACGAGCCTCTTCATCTCATCACACATCTCTCTGGTATAGGTATCATATACCCTTCCGTCATCCGCCATGATAGGATCCACGACAACAAGACCGCCCGGCTTCAAGAACTCCTTCGCGAAATCCTCTACCATGGCGATCTGGTCTACACTGCCAAGAAACCCCGAATATATACCTTCAAAGCGAAGCTTTAAGCTTCTCCACTTATCTATATATTCAGTCCAGTGCTTTGTATAATCGTCTATATAATAATCATCATATGCGGTGTGATTGGACAAAATAGCCGTAGGCAAAGGTGCACATGCCACTCCAAGATAGGATATGATAGGCAGTTGCACCGCTAAGGAACATTTGCCAAAGCCCGTATAGTCGTTGATCAATGCTATTTTTTTCTGAATATTGTGATCAGATTGCATAATTATTTCTTTCCAAGTTTCCTGTTTTTCTTATTGGCCTTCTCCATATTCTTACGAGAAAAAGGAGAAGTATCCTCGAGTACGTTGTCATCTGTGAGGTGCTTTAGAAGATGACCAAGCTTTGCCTTATCTATGATCATGAGATATCTGATGTAGATAAAGCCCATGATAAGTATGATCACTATGCCGATCCTTGGATCTACAAAACCGTAGCTCATCAGCGAATTGATTATGGCAGCTATAGAACACACACCTATAACAAGCCATATATATGCGGCTCTGAGTCTGTTATCAACTACTGCATATACTACAACAGCACCATATACAACAACAGTCACAAGTACAAGATTAAAGATAGCTGATATGTAAAGACTCGATTCCTTGATATTATAGAGATATTCATAGTTCTTTGCATACGAAAGCATCGTCTTAGCTTCTACATCACCAAGCACTTTCTCTAAGCCGCCCTTGTTGTTGATAGACTGAACGATGACGCTTTCCATATACATGGTGAGAAGACTGTTACCTATCATACCGAGCGCATATCCGTCAAGCATAACATACATATCGCCAAAAGAAGCGTACTTCTTCTTCATAAGCCTGCCGCACACATACATGCCCAAAGCAGTGACAGAACTCATGATAAAACCAGATACCACAAGTGCAGGCGTCGACGTCGTATCAGTAACAGACTGTCTTGTTATGGCAGAAAGCAAAGCCATAAGAAGAGTATTCATAATAAATCCAAAGTAAGCATATCCAAGGATTCCCACTATAAAAGGCACAAAGTGACCCTTATATCTTCTTATACCCTGAACAAGCAAGAATACAACTACAACGAGTGACAGGATGATAACAACCATCATAATTCCAGGTATATTGCCAGGTATCGTCCTCGTCAGATCATATACATGCCCGCTTTCATCAGCGATCTTTCCGTCCTGTATAACAGGAACAAATTCCGAATTATCCATAATCTATACTTTCCTTCTTTATCCTTGTCAAGAACACCTACTTAGCGTTAGAATCAGCTTCATGAAGCTTCATCAGATCATCCATCATATCTTCACCGAATATGCTGATGTCACGATCTCTGTCTCCGCCCATTTCCCAGTACAGAGGCCTCATATGCCAGTTGATAAGCGTTGCAATCTTAAGCTGCTCTTCATCACTTATCCCAAGCTTCTTTGGATCCATGCATAAAAACATATATGCAGATATATTCTCATGCTCATAATAATGTGCAACATCACTTATATTGCCGAGTCTGTCTATGTAAGTCTTAGCATAACCCTTGCCACAGTCGTGATACTTAGCAGCTATCACGATTCTCTCATCAAAGCCCTTATCCTTAGCATAGCGACAGGCAGCAGCCATATGTTCGCCAAGCGTAAGTGAGTGATGTGGATTCTCCTGCGAATAATCCATGATATCCTCTAACCTAAAGTCTATGAAGCCCTGATGCTCTATCGCAATCTCATCGAAGCCTTCATAGAAGCCTGGCACCCAGTACTTCTTGACAAGACGTCTCATGACATCATTGCTTACAGGCTTATCAGATTTCTTAAGCCTCTCAAGACAGGTTTCAATAGGAGTCGCGAATATGATCGCTTTCTTCTTACAAGGAAAATCAATAGATGATAAGAATTCCATCCTCCACTTATATCTTATGTTGGAAGCATCATATATACAGCGCTTACCGTCAAGAAGAGCCTGTTTAACACGCTTGTTAAGGATATCGAAGATAAGCTCCATATCATCCTTCATACGCTCATCCTTGTGCAGATCCTTACGTACCATATCAGACGAGAACACTTCATAGCCTTCTTTTCTCATCTTCTCTGCATATGTTGTTTTACCCGAGCCCCACAGGCCCACAAGCATGACTAATTCACTCATATATTATATACCATCACTTAAACTATGTTCTTTTATATATTCAAGAAGATCATCAAACACAAGCGGACCACTGTGCAATCCACCCTGGAACACCTCACAGCCGAGCTCCTTAAGAAGCTTCTCCTGTTCATTATCAGTTACGAATTCTGCTACCAGTGTGAGATTAAGCTTCTCGCACATCATGGCAACAGAGCTTATGATACTTCTGTCCTCTTCATTGGTAATAACACCTTTGGTTATCTTACCATCTAACTTAACACCATCAAAGATTCCAAGCTTCAGATAATTGACAGATGTATGACCCATACCGAAATCATCGATGAAGAACTTATGTCCCATCTTATGGACCTCGCGAAGACGCTCATACATGGCATCACTACCCGATATCGTCTCTTGTTCTGTTATCTCTATGCACAGATCCTTCGGATCTATCTTGTATTCATCTACAGCAGCCTTAACAGTATCCACAAAGTGCTCATCATCAGCTGAATTGCCTGTTATATTGGCAGATATCTTAGATCTTACATTCGGAAGATTAAGAGCATTGATCTGACTTATAGTATTCGCCGATTCACGAAGTATGAACCTCTCAAGCTCAGGCAGGAAGCCACCTTCCTTCGCAAGCTTAATGATAAGCGGCGGATATATACGCCCTGCGGCATAGTGATCCCATCGAATCAAAGCCTCAGCACCGAAATACTTATTATCTGCATATGACTGCGGCTGATACATGAGAAACAGCTCGTGTTCAGCTATAGCATACCACAGATCAGACTTAAGATAATCGACAGTATCTCCAAGTATACCGTTAAGTTCAGACAAAGTTATAGACTCCGAAGACTCCTCGTGTTCCTTAAGTATATCCTCTATCTGCCTTACTCTCTTCTCAAGCTTGAGATTCTCGCTCTCTTCAAAGAACCTATAAAAAGGCACAAATATAAGCATATCTACGACAAGCAGCACAGCCTGAAGATATATAGTGTTGATACTTCCAGTAGAGAGATATCCATTCACGAATATCGGTGTCGCCCAGCTGACATTATTAGCAACAATCGGTATAAATCCAGCCTTTGTAGCTATATATGCAACAGCACAGTTAAACATAGGTGCCACAGTCATAGGTATCAGAAAAGCAGGGTTAAAAGCAACCGGAATTCCGAAGAATACCATCTCACTTATGTTAAACAGTCCCGGAACAAGAGCTATAGACGATACAGTCTTAGCCGCTTTATTCTTCGATATAGCTATAGA
Organism: Eubacterium sp.; assembly: GCA_003520145.1. Taxonomy (GTDB): domain Bacteria; phylum Bacillota; class Clostridia; order Lachnospirales; family Lachnospiraceae; genus UBA9775. The sequence continues at coordinate 5,032 of DOVJ01000166.1, read as the reverse complement.
CGTAAGCATGAGCGCAAGCATACATCCTGAGCCACCCATATTACAGAATATGTTGAAAAAGCCCGTATTGATGATGTTATGAGCCCCGCCATCCACATTGGCCATAAGAAGATCGTTATACAGACCATCATTGATCATGTAGAGGAAATTCTGCCCATGTATACCAAAAAACCACAAAAGCGAATATGTTAATATATACAAAAATGCTACTGAAACCTTATCTATAACAGCAGGTCTGAAAAGCGTATTCGCTATATACTCACTAACAAGTTCCTGAAGGTTATTGCCATCAGTTATCTGATTGATAGCAAGCGACAGGCACGAAAGTATGAGACTTATGTATATGATCGTCGAAAAGTTATGCATGATGACATTCATAGACTTCTGAAGTCTATAATGTCTTCTTATCTTACGTTCTTCATCCTTCGCCTGAATAAGAATCTTATAAAGCGGACATACCATAAGACAGACTATAACTGCCGTGAATATACCCTGATTCGAGAGGAACCTCTTATCTATATCCTGAAGACCGTTAGACGACATGATAAGAAGTCCCTGCGCACACAAAGCGCCAAGGATAAGACCGCGTCCCGTCTTCATCTGCAAGGTACTTGCATAACTCCAGCCAACAGACAAAGCCACATATACAGCCATATAATCATTGGTTGATCTGTTAAGAAAAGTCACCAGAAGATAATACGATCTTGCAAGCCAGTGCGTGGATGTAAGCCAATTCATGTAAGGATCAAAAGGAAAATTAAGCAAAAGAGTCGTAAAAGAGGCAACATAAATAAACGGTATAAGTCTGATAAAGCCATCCATGAAAGCTTTAACAAATACCGAATCTGAAAAAAACTCTATAATTCTTCTGCGCTTAACTCTATCTAGCATCTTCTAACCTTCTCATAATATCATCGTGATCAACTTCATATGAAGTAAAAAGATGTGTTCCTATACCAAGCGCATTCGCAGCTTCTATGTTATCTCTGTTATCGTCTATAAAAAGTGCCTTAGAAGGCTCTATATCATACCTTGTAAGTATGATATCATATATCCTCTTATCAGGCTTTATACAGCCTTCCTGGTACGAAAACACACCGCCATCCATATATGGCAGAAAATCAAGAACTTCTTCCTTCTCATCACGAAGAAAGCTCGAATAATTCGAGAGATAATAGACTTTCTTCCCCATAGCCTTAACTTCCTTAATCCACGGGATCGCATAATCATGCTTTGTCAGGCACTCTTTGACATGCTCCATGACAAAATCTATATCCTTCTCACACCCTGCCGCATTCGCCTTAAATGAAGCTACGACATCATCATAGCTCAAGACTCCTCTGTCAAGTTCATTCCACCTGCCATCTTCCCAGATAGCCTTAGTCAGAATCTTAGCCTTCTCTTCACAAAAATACTGTCTTACAAAAGACATCCACTCAAAGCCAACTAACACGCGACCTATATCATATATAACAGCGTCTATCATAACACACCTCTTAACATATTCACAAGAATTCTACCACAAAAATACCCGCTTGTCAATCAAGCGGGTATCTCTGTAGCATTCTACTTTTAAAGTTTAAAACCATACTCTTTGACTCTTCATCACAAACAAAAAACTCTGAATCTTTGACATTCTTATACTTAGCTATAAGTGTTCCAGGACGACCGCTCTCATCTTTAAAGAGCACTATAGGAAGCTCATCGTAACAAAAAGCCCATCTAACTATAAGACCAACATACGGGAATATATCAGTACCTTCTATTCTCTCATCCAAAAAAACAAGATATGTCTTCCCTGGTATCATCTTATTAACATAAGATAGTCCTGCCATATAATCGATATCATCGCAATCAAGTGTGGATTTGAAAAATGTTGTGCAGCAAGGAACATTTATCTTATCACCCTTATTCACATCCCGCCCTTCAAATACTTTCACAACCTCACACTTCTGCAAAACACTCTTGCCAATAATAGAAGGTTTTTCTTCACATCTAACAGCAAGAATTGTCTTTATCTCTGTCTGTATAGCATTTTTTTCAAAAAAATCTATAGAATTAGCAATAGTTTCCTGATCAACTCCACCAACCTCAAAGCGTTCAAAAGGGTCAAGCATCTTATTATAATTGGTATAAGAACGTCTATTATATATACCAATTGAAGCACATATCGTAAAGACCAAGGCAGTAACAATAGCTGTATATCTTATCTTCATGTCACACCTCCTGTACCATATCTCTCGATATCTTGCCTTCCTTGATACGGTACACCTCATCAACCAGAATTGATATATCTTCTTTATTGTGGCTTGCAATCAGAATGATCACACCTGTCTTTTTCATATCAAGAACGATTTTTCTTATCATATCGACGCCATCTTCATCAAGAGCATTAGTCGGTTCATCTAAAAAAAGAATCTTAGGCTCTTCCATGATAGCCTGCGCAAGCACAATCCTTTGCTTCATACCAAGTGAATACTTTCTAAATGGTCTTTTATCAGCTGGATCAAGTCCGACCTTTTCTATTACATCTCTTATTTGCTTATCATCAATCTTCTTTTTTATGCCAGACAAAAGCTTAAGATTATCAAACCCACTAAGTTCAGGATAAAGCCCTGCATTCTCTATGACTATGCCAAGATCCGGCAATATATTAAAATCCTTATGAAGGATCTTCCCATCCAAACTGACCTCTCCGTTATCTATATCCATAAGACCGGAAAGTGCACGAAAAAGCATCGTTTTACCAGAACCATTAGGTCCGACAAATCCATACACCTTACCATCTGTCAGTGAAAGATTGACATCTTCAAGAATAGTTTTTCCCTTTATCTTCTTATTAAGGTCTTTCACTTCAAGTATCATAACACATCATCCTTCCCAATCTTTTTTCTAACTATAACAAATGCAGCATAACCAAGAATAAATAAAAGTATCAGAAAAGCAGGAAAAAGCTTTTCCGTACCATCAAACCACCTCAGCATAGTTATGTAATTAAACAAAACTTGCCCTTTCCTTGCACCTTCCACAACTCTCAAAAGATACAATAAAAGATAAATAGGGAAATACGTAAAAATCTTATATTCAAACAACGGAAATACCGTTATAGCAGCATTAAACACAGCAAAAATCGCGGATGCAAGACCAAATATCAAGATCATAAGAAGAACATACAAAACCCTATGCTCATAATACAGTCCATCCAATAAAAAAGTGTAAGTCTTAGCACTATCCACATACGGCAGTCCCGAAGGATGACATCTTGAATTCTGGACATCAAAAGAAACAATATTAAGTACAAGTTCTAGAATAAAAGGAACTGTGAATACAATAAAAGTAGTACATGCTATAGCAAGCAGCTTAGAATAATAGTAATCTCTTTTATTCGAACGACCTTCATAATAAAGCTTTATTCTACTCGATCTATCATTAACATATGATGTAGCTGTCGGAAATACAACTAAAAAGGGATAAAAAGCAAAAAGATAATATCCAACCTTAGACCAATCAGATAATGCCGATACCATAAAAGGGTCATTCATCATGGTAGTTTCGCCAATCTTTATAGCCTCAGAAAGATTCATAATATATTCAGCAACAACAAAACCAACAAGTATAAAAAAAACTGCAATTGTACTCTTCTTTCTCAACAAGTATCCCAATTGCACTTTAAAAAGACTAAACATACCTCACGCCCCTTCTATCATTCATATTCCTGATTTGAAACAATAAAATTATGCCTTTTCACTATATACATACCAGCTAGGATTATGATAAAAAGCATGCATACATATAGCATAATACTCGTCACATAATCCATCATAGTTTTCCTATAATAAAAAACAATATAAGAAAAAGGATTGCACTTTATCATCCACATATAATCAGGATCTATAGCTTCAAGTTCATTATCATAATGATATGTTCCAGGCCACAGATAAAAAGTGAGAAAAAAACAATACACAAACTGACATATAACAAATGCAAGATTACTATCAAACAAAACAGCCAAAACATTGATAGCCAATGCCGTCACAAGCAAATATAGCGAAGTTATTACAACATACATAATAACCTCAAATAGCAAACCGCTCCTTACACCATATCTAAACGAAAAAACCGGCAAGAAGCAGTTTCCCATAACATAAAACAAACAATACATAACCGCATATATGTAAAGCTTAAAAATCTCACTCAAAAACCACTTCACACGATTCACATTACGCACAAAAAAATATATACTTGCAGAACAAAATCTTCTGTATATGTATGTGCCAAAGAATATGTGAAAGACAATATAAGGAATATTGATCATAATAAGATCATACAAAAAGCCATAGGTTATATTCTCATTTCGCATATCTATAATCTCGACAAAGTCATTAATAGTTTTATAATAAGAATTAACAACATGTCCAAAAGAGATCAATATTCCAAGAATAAAAGCTAAAAACACATACCTTAAATAGCCTTGACTAATGCTTTTCTTCATACTTATCTGCCGTTATAATAATATCTGACATTGGCAGGATAATTTGCGGAATTACCCGAAAAGTATAAATCAAAATGCGATACGTTATAATTACCCTCAGTCAGATATACATTAACTACAGGTCCCGACTCACTCAATGTATATTTATCAGAAATATCATATGATGTTTGAGAATTCTTTATCTGTGTCTTACACTTATGAAAATTGTCAGTTCCACCATGGACAGGAGTAACTGCGTAAGCCTGAACAAGAACATAACTATAATTCTTACTTCGTGCAATATAATATTCAGCAGGCACCATAGTCATACCAGTTGGCACGTTAACATCACCTGTTCCCTGCTCATACGCTCCTGCAAACACACCACTAAAATCAAATACCATGCCAAAAAGCAACAATGTAGCTATACTCTTTTTAACAACGCCTTTTATTCTTCTCATTTTATACCTCCACATTTTTCGGGGGGCAAAAGCCCCCCGCATAAAACAACCTTTAATTAATTCTTAGTCAACCTTAGGACCAGCAGCAACAAGTGCCTTA
>DOVJ01000024.1 GCA_003520145.1 Eubacterium sp. | reverse complement strand
GTGTAGGTCGGGCAACCGGCGCGAGGGTTCGAATCCCTCCTGCTCCGCTAATAATTAAGGGACTGTATTTTTACAGTCCCTATTTTTTACTACATATACAGATTTTTCCCATACCTGTCTATTACAACTATTACAGGCATATCCTCTACATAGAGCCTTCTTATGGCCTCAGTCCCAAGATCATCATATGCTATCACTTCTGACTTCTTAATACACTTTGAGAGTATCGCTCCTGCGCCACCGACAGCAGCAAAGTATACGACACCATTTCTCTTCATAGCCTCGATTACTTCAGGAGTTCTCTTGCCCTTACCTATCATGCCCTTTAATCCAAGATCAAGAAGCTTAGGAGTATACTTATCCATACGGCTTGCTGTTGTAGGTCCTGCTGAACCTATAACTGTTCCTGGTCTTGCTGGAGATGGTCCCATATAGTAGATGACCTGGCCTTCTATATCTATAGGAAGCTCTTTTCCTTCCGCAAGCGCATCCCACATTCTCTTGTGGGCAGCATCCCTTGCTGTATACATCTCACCTGTTAAGTATACATAATCACCTGCTTTAAGATCATCTATGATTTCCTTAGTTAACGGAAGATTGATATGTTTTTCCATGATCCCTCCTATAAGCATACATGTGCATGTCTGTTAACATGACAGCAGATGTTGATGGCAACCGGAAGTCCGGCTATATGAGTTGGATATGACTTGATATTGACAGCCAAAGCTGTGTTCTTACCGCCAAGTCCACCCGGACCTATGTTAAGGGAATTAATCTTCTCAAGCATCTCATCCTCAAGATTCTTGAGGAACTCTGACTTAGGAGTATCAAGATCCTCTGTCAGAGCTTCCTTAGCCATAAGTGCGGCCTTTTCAAATGTTCCGCCGATTCCGACACCTAAGACCATAGGAGGACACGCATTCGGTCCTGCATCCTTAACTGCACTAAGGATAGCATTCTTCACACCTTCTATTCCATCGGCAGGCTTAAGCATATATATCTTGCTCATATTCTCGCTACCAAAGCCCTTCGGTGCATAGGTTATGTCTACCTTATCACCATCAACTATCTCATAGTGGATAACTGCAGGTGTGTTATCACCTGTATTGACTCTGTCGATAGGGTCCTTAACTACAGATTTACGAAGATATCCTTCGACATAACCCTGACGAACACCTTCGTTGATGGCATCTGTTAAGTTGCCACCTGTTATGTGAACCTCCTGACCAACTCTTACGAAGACTACAGCCATACCTGTATCCTGACAGATAGGTATGTTGTCGCTATCTGCTATGTCTAAGTTATGCATCAGCTGATCGAGGACTTTCTTTCCAAGCTCCCCTGTTTCCGTAGCATATGCTTTTTTCAAAGCATTTGTCATATCCGGTGCCAGGTGAAGATTAGAATCTATACACATATCTCGCACTGCTTTAGTTATAAGCTTTACATCAATCTCTCTCATCGATTACTTCCTCTATAAGACTCTCTTCTGTCTCATCGTCGGTCTCTTCATCACCCGATCTAACCTTCGAAACAGTTGCAATCTTAATATTATCTCCTAAGTTCATGAGCTTAACGCCTGTTGCGTTACGTCCTGTACGTCTGATATCGCTTACCTTGATTCTTATAAGGATACCCTCTGTAGTTATGAGCATGATTTCTCTCTCATCATCTACAGCCTTAGCGCCTACAAGTACACCCGACTTCTCGGTCTGCTTGAAGCATCTGATACCCTTACCGCCTCTGTGGTGAGCCTCATATTCATCTATGGACGTTCTCTTACCGATACCATTCTCAGATATTACAAGAAGGTCTGAACCCTGTGATTCAAGCTGCATAGCTATGACCTGATCATCATCTGTCAGACTCATACCTCTTACGCCACTCGCAGTTCTTCCCATACTTCTGACTTCTGATTCGTTGAACTTAAGACACTGACCATTCTTTGTAACTAAGACTATATCCTGCTTGCCATCAGTTAACTTAACTTCTATAAGTTCGTCCTCATCAGACTTGAAGTCAAGGGCTCTCATACCCATCTTACGGATATTCTTGAACTCACTTAAGGCTACCTTCTTCACGATACCACTCTTAGTTGCCATAAACAGATACTTATCATCATCAAAATCCCTGACAGGTATCATGACATTGACCTTCTCATCCGGCATGAGTTCAAGATAGTTAGCTATAGACTTACCTCTTGAAGTTCTGCCTGCCTCGAGTATATCATAAGCCTTAAGCCTGTATACACGTCCAAGACTTGTGAAGAAAAGAAGATTATGATGATTAGTCGTCATAAAGAGATCTTCTACGAAGTCATCCTCTATGGTCTCCATACCCTTGATACCCTTACCGCCTCTTTTCTGAGCTCTGAAGTTATCAAGAGTCATCCTCTTGATATAACCTATATGGGTATATGCTATGACAGTACTGTCATCTGGTATGAAGTCCTCGTTAGTGAATTCTCCTTCATCTGCCTCGAAAGTTGTTCTTCTTTCATCTGCAAATCTGTTTCTTATCTCGAGAAGCTCTTCTTTGACAAGTGCAAGAAGCTTCTTCTTATCTGCAAGGATAGCCTCATATTCAGCAATCTTAGCAAGAAGTTCGTTGTATTCTTCTTCTATCTTCTCGCGCTCAAGGTTAGTAAGCGCTCTAAGACGCATATCTACTATACTCTGAGCCTGGATATCCGTGAAACCGAATCTGTTTATAAGATTAGTCTTAGCTTCCGAAACATTGGCAGATGCCTTAATAATAGCTATTATCTCATCTATGTTGTCAAGAGCTATAAGAAGACCTTCTAAGATATGAGCTCTATCCTTCGCCTTTCCAAGATCATACTTAGTTCTTCTTGTAACAACTTCCTCCTGATGAAGGATATAATATCTAAGCATCTCGCAGATATTGAGGATTTTTGGCTCATTGTCCACAAGTGCAAGCATGATAACGCCAAATGTATCCTGAAGCTGAGTATGCTTAAAGAGCTTATTGAGTACCTTCTCAGGATTTACATCCTTACGAAGCTCTATACATACTCTCATACCCTGGCGATTTGACTCATCTCTTAATTCTGTGATACCGTCAACTTTCTTCTCCTTATGAAGCTCAGCTATCTTCTCTATGAGCTTAGCCTTGTTGACCATGTATGGAAGTTCAGTTACAACTATACGGTTCTTACCATTAGGCAAAGTCTCAATCTCAGTGACAGCACGTACCTTGATCTTGCCACGACCTGTTCTGTAAGCTTCTTCTATACCCATACGACCAAGAATCTTAGCACCTGTAGGGAAATCAGGACCCTTGATGATCTGCATGACTTCATCAACAGTAGTTTCTCTATCCTCTAAGATCTTATTGTCTATAAGCTTAACACTTGCGTCGATTACTTCACCCAAGTTATGAGGAGGTATGTTAGTAGCCATACCTACGGCAATACCTGAAGTACCATTAACAAGGAGATTCGGATATCTCGATGGAAGAACAACAGGTTCTCTTTCAGTTCCATCGAAGTTATCTACAAAATCAACTGTATCTTTTTCTATATCAGCAAGCATACTTGCAGATATCCTGCTAAGTCTTGCCTCTGTATATCGCATGGCTGCGGCAGAATCACCATCCACCGAACCAAAGTTTCCATGACCGTCTACAAGAGGATATCTTGTAGAAAAATCCTGAGCAAGCTTAACTAAGGCTTCATAAATCGAAGAATCTCCATGAGGATGATACTTACCCATGGTATCACCGACTATACGCGCACATTTTCTATGTGGCTTATCATAGTCGTTATTAAGTTCACTCATCGAGTGCAGTATTCTTCTTTGTACCGGTTTTAAGCCATCTCTAACATCAGGAAGCGCTCTGGCAACTATAACGCTCATCGCATAATCGATATATGAGCTCTCCATAGTTTTCTTAAGATCTACTTCCTTGATCTTATCGAATATATGCTCATCCATATTTACCTCCACTAGACATCCAGATTGCTAACGTATCTGGCATTCTTTTCTATGAATTCTCTTCTTGGTTCAACCTTATCGCCCATAAGAACCTCAAAAGTGTTATTGATCTCAGTCTTTATAGACTCATCATATATGACTTTTCGAAGAATTCTCTTTTCAGGATCCATAGTAGTTTCCCAAAGCTGCTCGGCATCCATCTCACCTAGACCCTTATAACGCTGAATCTTGTTATTCTTGTCTTTTCCGACTTCATTGAGAATCTTCTCTAATTCTTCATCGCTATAAGCATACCATACCTTCTTATTCTTCTCGAGCTTATAAAGAGGCGGCTGTGCAAGATACACATGACCTGTCTTAATAAGATCCTCCATGAACTTATAAAAGAAAGTAAGAAGAAGAGTACTTATATGAGCACCATCCACATCGGCATCAGTCATGATTATGATCTTATCATATCTAAGCTTCGTTATATCGAAGTCTTCCTTGATACCTGTTCCAAATGCAGTGATCATCGCTCTTATCTCAGCATTCTCAAGGATTCTGTCAAGCCTTGCTTTCTCTACGTTAAGAATCTTACCTCTAAGAGGCAGGATAGCCTGTGTAGCTCTGCTTCTAGCTGTCTTGGCTGAACCACCAGCGGAATCACCCTCAACTATATATATCTCACAATTCTTAGGATCCTTATCAGAACAATCCGCAAGCTTACCAGGAAGTCCGCCACCATCAAGTGTGGACTTTCTTCTTGTAAGATCCCTGGCTTTCTTAGCAGCTTCTCTTGCCCTGTAGGCACTTATCGATTTATCGATGATAATTCTGGCTGTTGAAGGATTCTGCTCAAGATAATAAGTAAGGGCTGTGCCAAGAACATTTTCCACAGCAGTCTTAGCTTCAGCGTTACCTAGCTTCATCTTAGTCTGACCTTCAAACTGAGGATTGCTTATCTTAACACTTATAATTGCAGTCATACCTTCTCTATAATCTTCACCTGCAAGATTAGGCTCACTGTCCTTAAAAAGCTTATTAGATCTGGCATAATCGTTGAATATCCTAGTTATTACATTACGGAAACCAACAAGATGCGTACCACCTTCAGGTGTATTGATATTGTTAACGAATGTATAGATAGACTCATCATATGAATCAGTATGCTGGAACGCAACTTCAACATCTATGCCATTATATACATAATTGCAATATATGATATCATCATATATAGGAGTCTTGTTCTTATTGAGATATTCAACAAACTGCTTAATTCCACCATCATAGTGGAATACTTCCTCAACAGGATTCTCACCTCTGTTATCCTTAAGGATGATCTTGATACCCTTAGTTAAGAAAGCCATCTCTCTAAGTCTGTTTCTAAGAACAACATAATCATATACTGTATCATCAAATATCTGTGAATCAGGAAGGAATTCAACCTTAGTACCTGTAAGATTCTTATCACAATCTCCTACAACCTTAAGAGGATACATGATTTCACCTCTTTGATATCTCTGATTGTAGACCTTGCCTCCCTTATATACCCATACTTCAAGCCATTCAGAAAGAGCATTTACTACAGATGCGCCTACACCATGAAGTCCTCCGGATATCTTATATCCACCATTACCGAACTTACCACCTGCATGAAGCTTAGTAAATACCATCTCCACGCCTGATATACCAAGCTGTGAATTAATACCAACAGGAATACCTCTACCATTGTCCACAACTGTTATAGAATTATCCTTGTTGATAGTTACCATGATATCAGTACAGAATCCTGCCAAAGCCTCATCTATAGAGTTATCCACTATCTCATATACAAGATGATGAAGACCTTTTGAAGAGGTACTGCCGATATACATACCAGGTCTTACTCTGACTGCTTCTAAGCCTTCCAGCATCTGGAGGTTATCGGCATCGTATTCATATCCTTCTTTTACATTCTCATTATCCATCTTATACACTCTTTCCTTTATAACTTATATTTCCGTTTTCTACATAGAATATGTTCTCATAAGGAACATTATGTTCTATGAACTCATCAATACCCGTACAGGTTATAATAGTTTGAACGTCTTTTATATTATTCAGCAGAAGACCTTGTCTTTCACTGTCTAATTCAGACATAACATCATCAAGAAGAAGTATAGGTGAATCACCTGTTTTCTTCTTTACGATTTCTATCTGTGCAAGCTTAAGAGCCAGTGCTATAGTTCTCTTTTGACCTTGAGAACCATACTTTCTCATATCGATACCATCAAGTTCAAAAGATATATCATCTCTTTGAGGACCATACATGGTAGTTTTCATCTTGATCTCATAAGCTCTGTTTTTCCCAATCTTATCTCTGAAACTATATTCATCTGATATATCAGGTTCGTATTTTAATAACAATTTTTGATCTTTGTTAGTTAGTTTTCTGTGGATATCTCCTATTATCTCGTTGATATCATCTATATATTCTTTACGATATCTTATTATATTAAGACCATATCTTATCAGTTCTTCATCCCATATATTAAGAGTATCCATATTGCTTGTCTTGAATGAAAGCTCTTTTAGAAGAGCATTCCTCTGAACAATAATCTTATTATATCTTGTCAGATCATACAGATAGGCTTTATATAACTGACAAAGCTCACTATCTAAGAATCTTCTTCTCTCTGCCGGTCCGTTCTTAATAAGATTGAGATCTTCCGGAGAAAATGATATAACATGCACACTTCCTATATAGTCTTTGATTTTCTTACATATAACTCCATTGACAGCAATTCCCTTATTCTTGTTATTCTTAAGATGCATATCAATCCTGTAATGGATATTATTCTTGACCATATTCATCTTAATGTGGGAATCTTCGCATCCGAATCTTATCATCTCCTTATCCTTCGCTCTTAACTGAGACCTGGTAGTAGACGCAACATATATAGATTCAAGTACATTTGTCTTTCCTTGCGCATTCTGTCCATAGAATATGTTGATATCTTTATTCAGACTTATGCTCAGATACTGATAATTCCTAAAATCCTTCAATTCCAAAGATTCTATAATCATGTTATATTACTTCTCTATCTTAAGAGTCAAACCATTGTACTCGACTAGTTCTCCACCTACGAGTTTTTTACCTCTTTGTGTTTCTACCTGACCGTTTACTTTAACCTGACCATCCTGTATGACAATCTTTGCTTCTACACCTGATTCAACCATACCTGCAGCCTTAATAGCCTGACCAAGCTTTATATAATCCTCTTTAACTTTAATCGTATTCATAATATCCCTCTGTTAAACCACAAAATTAATAGGGAGAACAAGATATATGTAAGACTCATCTTCATTCTTAATTATACATGGAAATCTTGAATTAACCATATAACAATCCACATATTCATCATCTATAACCTTAAGTATATCCATGAGATATGAAGGATTAAATCCTATCATTATATCTTTACCTGTCTTCTCAATATCAACCTTACCATTCATATTACCAAGAGTTGACTTGATGATAACTTCCATATCACCATCTGTTATATTGAGGATAACAGGTTTCTTATCTCCATCTCTTGCCAATATAGATGCTCTGTCTATACTGTCAAAGAAGTCTTTTCTGTTAATCTTGATCTTTGTTTCATAATTGTTGGATATCATCTGATTTATCTTATAGTATTCACCTTCAATAAGTCTTGAAGAGAATACAGTATCATCAAACTTAAATACTACAAGATTACTTGTAAAATATATATCCACAATCTTATCATGATCATCATTCAGAATCTTTGATAATTCGTTAAGTGACTTTCCAGGAACTATAGCTTTGATACTTCCATAACTCTTTGCTAATTCTATATTACGAAGAGCTATTCTATGACCATCCAAAGCTACAACCTTAAGTCTGTTATTCTCAACTTCAAAGTATTCACCGGACATCATCTTGCTGTTCTCGTTGTTAGATATAGAGAATATAGTCTGTCTTATGATTTCCTTAAGAGCAAACTGAGATATAGATATATATTCAGTTTCTTCTATATCCTTCATTCTTACATAATCATCACCATTGAAAGCAGGAATACTGTAATTACAGTTATCACATCTTATCTCTAATTTGTCATTATCATACATAACTATGATTTCACTGTCAGGCATCTTCTTGATTGCCTCACTGAACATCTTAGCATCAACAGCTACAGTTCCTGGTTCATTGATTATTATATCTCCACCAACTATAGTTTTAATAGCTATATCATTATCATTAGTAGTGAATACCACATTATCATTGGCTTCTATAAGGATACACTCAAGTATCTTCATAGTTGTTTTTGAAGATACAGCTTTAAGTGATATGTTGATAGAATTGATTAGTTCATTCTTCGAAAAAGTTATCTTCATGCTTTATTGTCCTTTTATTATTATTATATAAATAGTTGTTGTAGTAGTAGGGGGTGTGGATTATGTGTAAAACTACTCCAAACCCTTGTGATTAACATATAATCACAGGTTGATAAATATGAGGATTAGATCCTTATAAACTGTGATTATGATGTGTATATCATACCGGTGATATCTTCTTCTTCAATATGTTGATAGTTGAAGCAAGATTAGGATCTGTTTGGATATCGTTAGTTATATTCTTTACACCATTGATAACCGTAGTATGATCCTTTCTGTGAAGTGCATTGGCTATGGAAGAATATGATACATCAGTCATAGTCTTACATAGGTACATAGCTATGAATCTTGGTCTTGCAAGTCTCTTACTCTTATCCGCAGAATAAAGTTCTTCCACAGTAAGATTAAAGTGAGAAGCTACTATATCTACTATAAGTTCAGGAGTAATCTCTCTCTTAGAATTAGAAGAGATGAATTCCTGAAGAACAGTCTTAGCGAATTCAAGCTCTATGTTATTATTCTTAGCTAACTTAGAATAAGCAACTATCTTAGTAAGAGCACCTTCAAGTTCTCTTATATTAGACTTGATATGTGTAGCTATATAATCAAACACTTCGTCTGATATATGGAACATAGAATTCTGATATCCTTCAAGTTCAGCCTTATTCTTAAGAATAGCCATACGTGTTTCATAAGTAGGTGGCTGGATATCCACAGTTAATCCTTGTTCGAATCTGGATATCATACGATCATCAAATGCTGTTAATTCCTTAGGAGGTTTATCAGAAGATATAACTATCTGCTTGCCTGAAGTGTACAGAGCATTAAATGTATGGAAAAACTCTTCTTGTGATGTACCCTTATTAAGTATGAACTGTATATCATCGATAAGGAGGATATCTATAGTTCTGTACTTTTCTCTGAATCCCTTATTAGAATCCTTGGAAAGTCTTATGGATTCTATAAGATCAGTTGTGAATTCCTCACTTGTAACATATAAAACCTTGAGTTCAGGTCTGTATTCATTGATATAGTTCTTAATAGAATACATGAGGTGAGTCTTACCAAGTCCTGAATTTCCATATAAGAAAAGAGGATTATACTGGGTTGCAGGATTTTCAGCAACAGAAAGCGCAGCATTGAAAGCAAGGGAATTATTATCTCCCTTAACAAAGGTATCAAATGTGTACTTTTTGTTGATATTACCTGTAGTAGGCTTTATATCTTCTTTTGGAGACTTACTTTCATATTCTCCTTTTTTAAGAATAACTACCTTATAGTTAATATCTTCGGTTATTTCTCTTATGAATGTCTGCAAAGAGAACTGATACTTAGCCATGACTATCTCATATATAGTATCATCGGGTGCTTCCACATATAATACATAATCGGATACCTCTTTTAAGACAAGAGGAGTAATCCATGTCTGATATGAGATTTCGTTCTGAACATATTCTTTATGATATCTATCTTTAAGATTATCCCATTCGTTATATATATCGAGTGACATAACATCCATCCTTACGCTAATACTTCAATATATATGATACCATAATTGAGGATAATATTCAAGAAAAAAAGGTCTTAGGTTATACACGAGATGTGGAGTATATGTGGATAGAAAAATGTGGATAAATATTTTCCATTTTGTGGTTGACATTTTTTTCTATTGAAGCTATAATGATATAGCACAAATTTTAATAATAAGTAAAAGGAGGTATATATTATGAAGATGACATTTCAGCCTAAGAAGAGATCTAGATCTAAGGTTCATGGTTTTAGAGCAAGAATGAGCACTGCCAATGGTAGAAAGGTTTTAGCTGCAAGAAGAGCTAAGGGAAGAAAAGTATTGTCAGCCTAGGTCGCAGTCATATGTGACCTTTTTTTAAAAGCGTCTGATATAAGGATGGATTATGAAGAACTATGTATCACTAAAGAATAATCTTGAATTTAAAAGGGTATATGATAAGAAAAGAACATATTCGGATATGTTTATGGTCATATATATATCAGACAATCCACTGGGATATTCAAGACTTGGTATCTCAGTAAGCAAAAAAGTTGGGAATAGTATTATAAGACACAGGATTACCAGATTGATCAGGGAAAGCTACAGGCTTAACAAAGAAAGAATTAAGCCTGGATATGATATAGTTATTGTAGCCCGTAAGAATTTGTGCGGTAAAGGGCTTTTTGAGGTTTCAGAGTCTTTGATGAAGCTTCTTTCAAAACATCAGTTATTGTTATGATCAGAGACATCCCTAAGAAAATAAGTATTAAGTTGGTAATCTTGTACAGACGATACATTTCTTCTATGAAACCATATGGTATGTGTAAGTATGACCCTACATGCTCTGCCTATTCACTAGAGGCATTTAAAGAGCATGGTTTTATAAAGGGTCTGATATTAAGTATGTGGAGAATATTGAGATGTAACCCTTTTTCAAAGGGTGGTTATGATCCTGTTCCTAAGAATATTAAAATTCGGAGGAAATAATGGTTTTATTAGCAAAATCCACTAATTTCATAATAGGACCTTTAGCCATTGTTTTTGGTTATATTATGGAGGCTTTATTTCTTTTCACAAGTAAGCTGGGTGTGACTAATATAGGTTTATCTATCATATTATTCACTCTTATAACCAAGCTTCTTTTGATGCCTCTGACCATAAAACAACAGAGATTTTCCCGTTTATCATCACTTATGAATCCTGAACTTCAGGAACTCATGAGAAAATATCAGGGTAAGACTGATACAGAATCCATGCTCAGGATGAGAGAAGAACAGAAGCTTATCTATGAGAAGTATGGAACAAGCCAGTCGGCAGGATGTATCCAGCTTCTTATCCAGATGCCTATAATTTTTGCTTTGTATAGCGTTATAAGGAATATTCCTTCGTATGTACCTGCAGTCAATAAGTATTTTACTAATATTACAGACGGCAATCAGGGTTTATTCAACAACCTGAGTCATATAACAGAGTATTCCTCATCAGGTAAGAGTGTATCAAAAGCCGTATCTTCACTTACTAGTGCAAAGACTACAGAAGCTTTGATAGATAAGCTTAATTCTTTCGGTACAAGCGAATGGAATGAGCTTTGCAAGATATATTCAGGAGATATAGGTGCGAATATCAAGACTAATTCTGATTCAATCCTTGAAATCAACAGATTCTTCGGTATTAATCTTGCAGATAAGCCACAGATACTTAGTATATCTGTTCTTATTCCTATCTTGGCTGCAGTAACTCAGTGGCTCAGTGTTAAGATATCACAGGCTGCTGTACAGAAGAGACAACAAGGCAAGTTCAAAGAGCCGGAAATCAATAATTCTATGGCTGTTATGAACGGAGTTATGCCTGTTATATCTGCTATCTTCTGTCTCACCTTCCCTGCAGGTATCGGTTTATACTGGATTGCTCAATCCGTATTTACCATATTCATACAGTTAGGTGTAAACAAGTATTTTGATAGCCAGGACATTAACGATATAATTGCCAAAAACCAGAAGAAGATGGAAGAAAAAAGAGAAAGACAGGGGCTTCCTCCAAAGTCTTCTCTTTCACAGAGTAATTCATCATCAACTGCAGGAAGAAGTGATTCTTCTTTGGCAAGTAAGGCAAGAATAGCTAATAAGTATAAAGGTGATAAATAACCAGGAAGGAAGATAATATGGACGATTATATAGAGGTAACCGGTAGAACTCTTGATGAAGCTTTAGCTAAGGGTTGCGAGCTTCTTGGAACTGTCAGCGATTACGTTGAGTATGAGACAATCGAAACCGGTTCATCATCAGGAATATTGAGTCTTTTTGGTAATAAGCAGGCTAAGATAAAGATCAGAAAGAAGACTATCGAAGAGATACCTGTTATGACCAGTGCTCTTAAGAGAGCTCAGGAAGATGAAGAGCCTAAGGAAAGAGTAGTAAATCCAAGTGATGTTAATGTTGACAAGATAACAGAAATATCCACAACATTTGTAAAGGATGTATGCCAGAGCATGGGTCTTAATGTGGATGTAGAGGTTAAGGTTAACAAAGAATTAGCTGAAGTTTATGTGGATATTAAGGGAAAAGGAACTGGAATCCTTATAGGTAAGAGAGGTCAGACTCTCGATGCACTGCAGTACTTGCTTAGTCTTGCAGTAAACAAGGATTCAAGAGAATATATCAGGGTAAGACTTGATACAGAGGATTACAGAAGGAGAAGAAAGGAAACACTTGAGTCATTAGCAAGAAATATTTCTTATAAAGTTAAGAAGACAAGAAGAAGCGTTTCACTTGAGCCTATGAATCCTTATGAGAGAAGAATTATACATTCTGCTCTTCAGAATGACAGATATGTTACTACAAAGAGTGAAGGCGAAGAGCCTAACAGACATGTAGTAGTTTGTCTTAAGAGATAATATTTGCTTAGAATGTAAAACTAAAGCAAAATTAAGGGGCTTGTCGCTTATGTGGACAAGCCCCGTTTATTTCAGTCGGAGTCCATTCTCCGACTGAAATAAACG
>DOVJ01000179.1 GCA_003520145.1 Eubacterium sp. | reverse complement strand
CTTGAGGTAATAGAAGCGAAGTGGCTCTTTGGTGTGGATGTCGATGATATACAGGTGGTCGTTCATCCGCAGAGTATCATTCACTCGATGGTTGAGTATGTGGATGGCGCTGTTATCGCGCAGCTTGGAAGTCCGGATATGAGGCTTCCTATCCAGTATGCGCTTTTTTATCCTAAGAGATATCCTATGGATACAGATAAGCTCAACTTCTATGACATAGCAAAGCTTACTTTTGAAGAGCCTGATATGAAGACTTTTAGGGGGCTTGCGCTTGCTTATAAGGTTGCAAGAGAAGGTGGGAATAGAGCTGTAGTCTTCAACGCGGCTAACGAGGTGTGTGTAGCGAAGTTCCTAAGAGATGAGATAGGTTTCTTAGATATATATGATGGTATTGAGAAGGCTCTTGAGAAGATAAGATTCATAGAGAATCCTACTCTTGAAGAGATCATAGCAACTAAAGATGAGGTAGAGGAGGTGTTGAGTTGAATATAGTTATAGCTATATTGGCACTGGGACTTTTGGTAGTGTTTCATGAGTTTGGACACTTTATAGTCGCTAAGGCTAACGGGGTTAGAGTTAAGGAATTTGCGATCGGTTTTGGCCCGAAGATATTCGGATTCAAGAAGGGTGAGACTGAATATACTTTTAACATCCTTCCTTTTGGCGGTGCCTGCATCATGCAGGGCGATATGGAGGATACCGCGAAGGATGAAGTGATAGACGAGGACAGGTCTTTTGGCAGCAAGTCTGTGTGGGCTAGGATAGCTATCATAGCGGCAGGTCCGATATTCAACTTCTTTCTTGCTTTTATCTTTTCAGTCATAATCATATCGAATGTTGGCTATCAGCCTGCTAAGGTATATGATGTAGAGGAAGGGACTCCTGCCTATGAAGCAGGTCTTAGAGCTGGTGATGAGATTCTTAAGATCAACGGCCGTTCTATAGGATTTGCCAGTGAATATGACGTATATACCATGGTTTACCCTGACAAGACCTACAACATAACATATAAGCGTGATGGTAAGAAGTATAAGACAAGCTTTACTCCTGTTAAGACTCATCAGGTTGCTTATAGAATCGGTATCATGATACAGAATGCTTCACCGGTTAAGATCGTAGAGGTTTCTAAGGATAGCGTGGCTGATAAGGCTGGCGTGAAGGCCGGCGATGGGGTCGTATCCATCAACGGAGTCTCTATAGTGACTGCCGATCAGGTTTCTGAAGAATTTACTAAGGCTGAAGGCGCCGAGTGTACAGTTGTTATCATGCGTGACGGCAGTGAGATGACCCTTAAGATTACGCCTGATAAGGTCGAGTATGACGAGATGGTGACTGGGATGTATGTGTTCAGTGCATTTGTAAAGGGCTCACCTGTAGAGGTTGTCACTAAGTCAGCGTCTCAGGTCAGATATGACATCATGACTGTTATAGACAGTCTTCGTATGCTTGTATCCGGCAAGGTCAAGTCTGATGATGTGGCAGGTCCTGTCGGTATAGTGAATATCATAAGTGATACAGTTAACGAAAGTAAGACAGACGGCATTAAGTACATGCTTCTTAATCTCATGTATCTTGTGGCTTTGCTTAGTGCTAACTTAGGTGTTATGAACCTTCTTCCGATACCGGCTCTTGACGGTGGAAGGCTTGTATTCCTCTTCATAGAGGCGATAAGGAGAAAGCCTGTAGACAGAGAGAAGGAGGGCATCATCCACTTAGTGGGTATGGCATGCCTCATGGTCCTCATGGTATTCATACTGTTCAACGATATCAAAAATGTTTTCTTTAAGTGAAGCGCGTGGCGCTAAGGAGTTGTTATGGCAGATTATACAAAAGTTGTTAAGATAGGAGACAGAGTCATAGGTGGGGGTAATCCTATCCTTATACAGTCTATGACTAATACAAAAACTGAAGATGTAGAAGCTACTGTGAGACAGATAAGAGAACTCACCGTGGCTGGCTGCGATATCATAAGGTGTGCAGTTCCTACACCTGAGGCAGCGCTTGCGCTTAAAAAGATCAAAGAGGGCATCACAATTCCTCTTGTTGCGGATATCCACTTCGATTATAAGCTTGCTATACTTGCTATGGAGAATGGCGCTGACAAGATAAGGATCAATCCGGGCAACATAGGAAGTATCGATAAGATAAAAGCTGTAGTTGATTGCGCTAAGGAGCGCAACATCCCTATAAGAGTAGGTGTTAATTCAGGTTCTCTTGAGAAGGAGATAATCGCTAAGTATGGGCATGTGACTGCTGAAGGCCTTGTAGAGAGTGCTCTTGATAAGGTCAGGATCATAGAAGAGGCAGGCTATGACAATCTTGTCATAAGTATTAAGTCATCAGATGTAAATATGTGTATAGATGCTCATAAGCTCATCAAGGATAAGACTACTCATCCTCTTCATGTGGGTATAACTGAATCAGGAACCATGCTTGGAGGCACTGTTAAGTCATCTATAGGTCTTGCAGCGATCTTAGGATGCGGCATAGGCGATACTATAAGAGTATCTTTGACTGATGATCCTATCAACGAGGTTATAGTAGCTAAGCATATCCTTAAGACTCTTGGGCTTAAGAAGGGCGGCGTAGAGATGGTATCATGTCCTACCTGTGGAAGAACGAGCATAGACCTTATAGGCCTTGCGAAGCAGGTTGAGAATATGCTTCTTGATTATCAGAATCTTGATATCAAGGTTGCTGTTATGGGATGTGTAGTCAATGGTCCCGGCGAAGCTAAGGAAGCTGATATAGGTATAGCCGGCGGCAAGGGTGAAGGCGTAATCATCAAGAAGGGTGAGATAATCAAGAAGTGCAAGGAAGAAGATCTTCTTGCGTGTCTTAGGGATGAGCTTGATGCATGGAAATAGGAGTTGTGTATGAATCCGTTTAGAACCGTTTTTCCTGACGTATTTACGGGGGAAGAGAATATAGATGGGTTACTCGAGCGCATCGATGTGATCAAACTTGTGGGGAACAGTGCAAGAAACCGTTTTGTGGTCATACTTAGTTCTCCGAAGGTTGTTCCATACGAGTGGAGTAACAAGATCAAAGCCGCCTTAAAAAATGCGCTTGGCGGCAACAAAGTTGAGAATATATCTGTGAGGTATAGGTTTAATCTTCCTGCACAGACCACCCCGGAAGAGTTTTTTGCCGAATACAGCGATGTTATGAAGCAGGAACTCTTCGAACATCATAGGGTTTTGTTTGAATTATATAAATCAACAGTTTTTGATTTTTCGAATCCTGATGAGGTTAAGCTTGTTATCAACAGTGCTGATTTTCAGGATTCTTTTATAGCGGATCTGATTCAGATCGTCAACAATGTCTTCAAGATCATCGCTAACATGGATGTTGCCGTGACCTATGAGGTTGTCGCTAAGTCAGGTATGTCTGATGAACAGGATGAGGAGAAGTCTGCCATGGTTAGACGTATGGTGGAGAAGATCCTTACAGAGCGTGATGAAAAGGCGAAGTTTGAAGCGCAGGAAGCTGAAAAAAGAAAGGTTGCCGAAGAAAAAGAGAAGAACAAGTTCAAGTATGCCAAGGCTAGAAATCGTGTCAATGAACCTGGTTCCGAGCTTTTTTACGGCAGAGACCTCGATGGCAACAGCGTAGATATGGAGTATCTTGTCAACGCGATTGGTAGTATGGTCACAGTAAAAGGTGAGATCATCCAAATCGAAGATAAGGACACAAGAAATGGCAAGAAGATCATAACATTTGACGTGACAGACTATACGGATACCATAACCTGTAAGTTCTTCGAGAGTGCGGAAGAGGGTAAGAAACTCATGGATATCCTCGCTGTCGGCAAGGGAATCAAGCTCAAGGGCAAGCTTGAAGAGGATGAATTCGCGAAGGAAGTAGTCATCAAGGATATAGTTGGTGCGAAGATCATCCCTCTTACTAAGACATACAGACATGATGATTCTGCGAATAAGAGAGTCGAGCTTCACTGCCATACGAAGATGACCGATATGGACGGTGTAGCTGATATCAAGGATCTTATAGACACAGCGATCAGATTTGGTCATAAGGCTATTGCTTTCACAGATAATGGCGTAGTGCAGGCCTATACGGAGGCGTTTCATATCGTGAGGGATATGAAGAAGGCTGCCAAGAAGAAAGAAGAAGAATTCAACTTCAAGATCATATACGGCCTCGAGGCTGATATGGTCGACAATGTCCGCAACATGGTCACAGACCCTAAGGGACAGCCTCTGGATGATACTGTATATGTGGTCTTCGATATAGAGACTACAGGCTTTAGTCCTGCAAGGGATAAGATCATAGAAATCGGCGCTGTTAAGATGCAGAATGGAAAGACTTTAGGGGAATTCTCACATCTTATCAATCCGCGAATGCCGATTCCTCTTAACATACAGGAACTCACTCACATAACAGATGAGATGGTTGCTGATATGCCTTCGATAGAGGAAGTCCTTCCTAAGTTCAGGGATTTCTGTGAGGGCTGTGTTCTGGTAGCTCATAACGCTGACTTCGATACGTCCTTCATACACAGAAAGGCTGCGGAACAGGGTATAGACTGGGAATTCACATATATGGATACCATGGTCATGGCGATGCACCTTGTGCCGGCCATGAAGAAGTTTGGTCTTGATCCACTTGTCAAGCACTTCAAGGTTGTTCTTGACGGTCATCATAGAGCCGTCAACGATGCGGATGCTACAGCGCAGTGTTTTGTGAAGATCATGGATATCGTGAAGGAGATGGGCATAACTGATCTTAATGGACTTGCTGAATACGGCAGGACTAACAAGACGGGTATATGCAAGCAGTTTGCTAAGCCTATATCCATGCTTATCATGAATGAAACCGGAAGAGTGAATCTCTACAGAATGGTTTCGAACGCGCATCTTAATTATTTCCATAAGTCTGCGAAGTTTCCTAAGACCGATATCATGGAACACAGAGAGGGAATTCTCTTAGGAAGCGGCGGTTACGGCGGCGAGCTTTTTGAGGCTCTGTTGCGTAATCTTCCGGATTCTAAGCTTGAGGAGATAGTTAGCTTCTATGATTACCTTGAGATACTTCCTTTAGGCAATTCATCGAATTATATCAAGTACGGCCGTAATGCTCTAAACAGTGTGGAGGAACTCAAGGAGATAAACAAGAAGATATATGAACTTGGACGTCGCTGCAACAAGATAGTAGTGGCAACTTCAGATGTTCACTTCGTGGATCCTGAGGATGAGATTTATAGGAAGATACTTCTTACAGGTAAGGGTGGTGATCATACCAGAGAGATATGTGACGCGCTCTACTACCGCAACACAGAAGAAATGCTTTCGGAGTATTCATACTTTGATCCAGAGACGGCTCGTGAGATAGTCATAGACAACACTAACAAAATCTGCGATATGATAGAGGATATAGAGCCTGTAAGGCCTGATAAGTGTCCGCCTGTCATACCGCACTCAGATGAAGACTTAAGGACTATATGTTATAACAGAGCGCATGAGATATATGGTCCGATACTTCCTAAGGTCGTATCAGAGAGACTAGAGAGAGAGCTTAACTCAATCATCTCAAACGGTTACTCCGTTATGTATATAATAGCTCAGAAGCTTGTGTGGAAGTCTAACGAGGACGGCTACTTAGTTGGTTCGAGAGGTTCTGTAGGTTCTTCATTTGCGGCTACTATGGCCGGTATCACAGAGGTTAATCCGCTTAGTCCTCACTATTACTGTACAGAGTGTCATTATTCAG
>DOVJ01000160.1 GCA_003520145.1 Eubacterium sp. | reverse complement strand
ACTACACTTACATCTACAAAGGAGGCAGACTATGGATATACACCAGTTGAATAAAAAAAGATCCAAAGGTTCTACTATGGTCATGGCTATAGTAGCTGTTGCCTTTGTATCCATAATTGCGACAGTTTGTCTTCTTGCTGCTGGTACGAATGCCATGCTTAAGGGACAGAACCTTCGTAACAAGAAGAACTTCTATAGTTCAGAGTCGATAGTAGAAGAGTTGTATTCTGGAATCGGTATGACTTCTATGAATTCTCTTTCTGAGTCATATAAGTATACTCTTTCAAAAAAAATGGAACCTGAAAATACAGGCTCCATATATACAGGTAAGATGTCTGCTATATCCAATGATAAAGCAAATGCAATCTTCAGAAAGAAGTTTATCGTTGATGTAGCTAGTAATATAGTAGGCAATAGTTCATCTACAGGTGCCCCTATATATACTGAGACAACAGGTTCAGTTATATATACGGTAGCAGAAGGTCTTGCTGGCAATGAAACTCATAAGGATGCCTGTGATAACGCACTTAAGTACCTTAATAATCTTATAAAGGACCATAGTTGTGCTCATGTTGTATCACTTTCGGCAGTTGAGATAACAGCTTATGATCCTTCGGAAAGTAAGGATGCAACTACTGGCAAGTATAACTATCAGTATAAGGTTGTACTTAAGGATGTTGATGTGGAGTATCTTCAGACAAGTAATGATTACTTCTCTGAACTTACACTTGATTATAACATTGAGCTTCCATATCTTGATATTGTATTCAATGTTGATGCAACAAAATTGCCTGATGCATTTAAGGATTATATATTCATATCAACTACTGGAGTAACATTTAAGACTATGAACGGTATCGTTACTGGTGGTGTTTATGCTGGTAATACGAATCCTGGTACTATGGTTTCTGGTATTATCGTAGATAATTCGGATGTTACTTTCAGAAGTGAGAAAGGTACCGTTACATCTTCTAAGGATCTCAAGATTGTGAATAATGCTTATGGTAAGGCTGCTGCTAAGTTTGAAGGTAGTGATATATGGGCTGTAAACTTAGTCCTTGATACGACCAATACTAAGAAGCCAGAGGGTAATAATGTATTCCTTAACATAGATGGTAATTCGAGAACTCATCTTTCCGATGACCTTCAGTTCCAGGCAAGATATTCGACTGCTAATATCTCTGGTGATTACTGGGGTTATGGAACGGGACCGGGTAGTGGTGCTGGCGAAGGTCATATGAACTTTAGTGCTATTAATATGAATGGTAAGAATTCTACTCTTAATATTAATAATGCTAAGCATCTTTTGATAGCAGGTAAGGCTTATCTTATGTATAATCCTGGAGAGAGTGCACCGACCTCAGATAACCTTTTGCTTCCTGAATCACTTGGTATGATGGGTAACCAGAGGTATTATGTTGTTCCTGATAAGTATCTTAAGGTAACATGGGATGGTATGGATGAAGAAGTAGCAGCTGCAGGTGGTGTGGTTCCGTCACAGCCTATTAATATTGATGTATCTCCTAATCCTGTATATACACTTTCAGATGATTTTAAGACATCATTCTTCGGATACAGATATCTTAATCCAGGTGAACCTTA
Organism: Eubacterium sp.; assembly: GCA_003520145.1. Lineage (GTDB taxonomy): Bacteria > Bacillota > Clostridia > Lachnospirales > Lachnospiraceae > UBA9775. Next base: position 1,384 of record DOVJ01000160.1, on the reverse strand, counting down.
TGTGGTAAAGAAAGGTAATGGTAAGTACCAGTACTGTGTACTAAACTTTGCATCTAATCTTGATGCTAATAATTACTTAAGATGTCTTCTTGATGTTGGTTATTATAATGCTCAGTTTGGTGCAGAAGCTGATGCATATCGTCTCTCACGTAATGATATGGCTGCTATGACTATCAGTTTCCTGAATAACGTTAATTCTATAGTTAATGTTAATTCACCTTCAGCTTCTATAGCTGCTGCTGGTTTGATTATTAATTATGCTTCTTTGGGAAGTATTAGCTCAGGTGGTGAGAATACACCTGATATCGAATCTCAGCTTGGTGGTAGTTTTGTTGCAGGTACTGAAAGTCCTGTGTTTATAACGAAGATGGAAGAAAACTTTATTAATAAGAGTAATATTCTTCATCATACTTTGATAAAGGATCCTGAATATGATTCAACTGGTAAGATTAATGTTCAATTGAAAGATAAACCTACTAGTATAGATCTTTTTGATTTTACGATAACTCTGGATATGTATACACATAACGTATTTGAGAATTATATTGATACAGACGAGCTTGAAGCAGCGGAATACTTTACTAAAGCAAGCGCTGGATCATTTACAGCAGCTCCTAAGGCTGATGGCGAGTTCGTATATATCGGTAAAAGTGATATAACAGTACCAGCTACAGCTAAGTATGGCGTGATTGTAACTGAAGGTACGGTAACATTCGAGAGTGGTTCGGATTTCTATGGACTTGTAATGGCTCAGAAGAGCATATATGTTAATTCAAGTGCCAATTATTCAAATCATATTCATGATGCGAATGGCGCTTATGAAGATATCGTAGCTTATATCAATGAATCTAACGATGGCGAGCTTGTTAAGTACTTCAAGACTCTTAAGGGAGCATTCAACGCTGGTGAGGAAACAGCGGATGATAAGCTTAGCAAGTTGAAGTATTTGGACCTTGTTACTTACAGTAACTGGAGAAAGACAGTAGGTGAGGACTATGAATAAAGCAAGCAAAGGTTTTTCACTTGTAGAGATGGTAGTTGTTATAGCTATCATGAGTATAGTTACTTCTCTTAGCTTGAGCTGTCTTAGTATGGTTCGTAAGGCTACTGTTAACGGTGCTGCATCTGATCTTGGATTTCAGATAGAGCGTACAAGAAGTGAGACACTCACTAAGCATAGAGAGAGTATATATCTTAAGATGTATACTGATGGGATTGCAGTTAAGACATGTATAGTAACTGTTCACAACGATGGAACTGAAACCGAAAACTTCAAGGTTAATCTTGGTTCTAACGTTGTCGTAGTTGCCACCACAGATGATGGCAAGTCAGTAACTTTGAGCCCTTCATCATCAGGCGAGATCAGATTAGCATTTGACAGAAG
>DOVJ01000110.1 GCA_003520145.1 Eubacterium sp. | reverse complement strand
AGGCTTCGCAGGCTCGTCAATGAGGGTAAGATCATGTAGTATCTTGACGATATGGAACAGAAAGTCCGTTATGCTGAGAAAATGCAAAATATGCTATATTTAATAAAACGAGGGTAGGTGATCCTTATGGATAAAAATGAGATCATTTTATATGAGACCGCAGACCACGCTGTAAAGCTCAGTGTGAATACCGACGGTGAAACAGTGTGGCTGAACCGAGCACAGCTTGCGGAATTGTTTGATCGTGACATCAAAACCATCGGCAAGCACATCAACAACGCCTTGAAAGAGGAACTTGTTGAAGATACGGCAACTGTCGCAAAATTTGCGACAGTTCAAACCGAGGGTAATCGTGAAGTTACGAGAGATATCGAATACTACAACCTTGACGTGATAATTTCCGTTGGATACCGTGTAAAGTCACAGCGTGGTGTTGAGTTTCGCAAATGGGCGAACAGTGTGTTAAAAGATTACATAATCAGGGGCTATGCCGTGAATAATAAGCGTATAGAACAGATAGGCGAGGTAATACGCATTATGAAGCGTGCAGAAAATCAGCTTGATGCAAAGCAGATTCTTTCGGTAATTGAGAAGTACAACACTGCCCTTGACCTGCTTGATGCTTACGATCATCAGACTCTTGACAAGCCAAAAGGGAACAAGGCGGTTTATGTGCTTGATTATGACGAGTGCAGGAAGGTCATCAATGAGATGAAATTCGCATCCGACAGCACGCTTTTCGGTAACGAGAAGGACGATTCCTTCAAGGGAAGTATCGCCAACATATATCAGGAATTCGGCGGTGTTGAGATATATCCGTCACTGGAGGAAAAAGCGGCAAATCTGCTGTATTTCATAACAAAGAACCATTCTTTCTCTGACGGCAACAAGCGAATCGCCGCTGCGATGTTTCTGTATTTTCTTGAAAAGAATAATGCTCTGTTCCTCGATGAAGCCAAGAAAGAAAAGACCATTGCTGACCAGACGCTTGCGGCGTTGACTATCATGATTGCTGAATCTCAGCCTACCGAAAAAGAAATGATGATAAGCGTTATTATGAATTGTATGATAAAATAAGAATAGACAGAGCGTTCAGCTTCCTTCCGCAGGATACAACAACTTAAAACAAGAATGTCCGCTACAAATTCGCAATAGCGGACAAACTTCCTTTCCGAATCCGTGCGCATCCTTTTTATCATCAGTCGGAGAATGGCTCCCGACTGAGTTAGGTTTGTTATAACCCCTACTTACACTTCGCTAAGAGGAAGTGGTCTTCACCGACTGAGATAAAGCCTCTTGTCTACACTAACTCCGAGATTTTCGACAACATTTCTTTCGATAAGAAGAACAAGCGTTATAACACTGACATCAATCCTTCAAGGCTTATTAACGGACCGCTATCAGGTCCTGGGTTTACTATCATAACATCTACGCAAAGTACCACTTCCAAAAAATCCGAATATATATTTTTCTTCGGACTTAGCGATAAGCCTTGCGGGAGGCTTGTATTCGAGATTAGGATATCAGACCATCCGCTTGACACTACATTTCCAGAAGAATTCAAGGATAGACAAAGTTACTGTCGGAAGTGTTAAGAACGACAGTTGAAACAGAGCCATCGGAAGGCTATACAGCTTACTCAAGAACTTTCGCAAAGCAGTAAGAAAGATGAAAAACGGCAGGGTGTTATGAAACCACTCTGCCGTTTTCTATATGTATGATTCTGTCTGCCTTCTTGGCAACCTCTATATCATGTGTGACGATTATTATCGTCTTATCTTCATCAGATAGAGACCTAAGTATATCCATGACCTCTGAAGCATTCACACTATCAAGCGCTCCAGTTGGCTCATCCGCGAGTATAATCGGCGTATCTGCTGCTAGTGCCCTTGCTATCGCTACACGCTGCTTCTGTCCGCCCGATATCTTCGTAGGCGGCTGATCTTTAAGATTCTCTATTCCAAGCCTCTCAAGAAGAGCTTTGATAGTCTTCTTTCTCTTAGACTTCTTGACCTTATGCGCAAGCAGGGGAAGCTCTATGTTCTCATAGACACTATCCGTATCTACAAGTGCAAAGTGCTGGAATATATAACTTATATTGCTAAGCCTTATCTTCTCTCTATTCTTCTTATTAACTTCCTGACCGCCTATATAGACCTTGCCTGCATCAGGATCATCTATAAGCCCGATGAGATTAAGAAGTGTAGTCTTACCGGAGCCTGAGCTTCCCATAACAGCTACCATCTCACCCTTCTTTATGTGAATATCAGCCTCCACAAGAGCCTTGACTTCATAAAACTGGCTCTTATATGTCCTGCCAAGCCCCTCAGTTCTTATCATATCAATCACCGCCTTTCATCATATCCGTTACCCTGTAGTTTTTCAGGATATATAACGGTATGATACTCGCTACAAATGTTATGGCTACATATATGCCTATGAGGATAGGCATATTCAGCGAATTGTGTATATATGCATATGTATCCTTTTCAAACTGTGTCGGCATATTCGCAGTATAGGTCATATTGCAGAGCATATACGCAACAGCCGCAGATATAACGACAGTCAAAGCGTTTTCTATGATGCATATGAGATATACCTGTATGCGCCTTACGCCGTTACAAAACATGATGCCGTACTGCTTCTTCTGAAGAAGAATGCTGACTGTACAGGCTGACGATATGGATATCGTAACGAGAAGAATCATGACGAGGACTCTTCCGCCGTATGTCATAAGTTCATCCCGATTGTTCTTCATATACTCATCATACATCTCGCTAAAGTTCTTGAAATCAATCACAAGGTCATACTTAACAGCAAGCTGTTCTATCTCCTTAGCATCCTTAACACTGCTGCCTTCCTTCATGAGAACCAGCATATTGACATACATCTCAAAGTCGTTATAGTAGGTATAACGCCACTCCTCGTCTACTTCGTATTCAACCTCATTGATCACAACATAATCATCTATGGATTTGCTATAATCTATAGGCAGTGCAAAACCAAGTGAAGAAGTAAACCACCTTGTATCCGAAGGGATCGAACCAACTATCTTATGTGTATCAGTTTTCCCCTTACTCTTCTTAAAGACAAGCTCTGTTCCCGAGATCAGGTCTTTAACACCCTCACCTACATAACAGTAATTCTCCTCTTTAGCACCTGCAGTCATAGGCTTACCTGTAGTTATAGCAAGAAGTCCTTCCGGCATAACAAGTGTCTTAACCGTTATACCATCCTTCGTAATTCGCTTACCATAATCATACCAGCCGATATCTTCCACTTGTCCTAAGGCCTTAACTTCTTTGTAGAACGCTTCTCTTCTCTTAGCCTGTTCCTCATCATGTATGTTAAAAGAAGTGACAGAAAGCTTATATACGCGCTTAGGATCACACTTCACAACGCGCTTAGTATCGACAAGTTCAAATCTCGCAAAGTTATATGATGTCATCGACATATCAAGCATGAAGAAGCTCACAGTCGCACATACACAGATAACTACGAAGGACTT
>DOVJ01000104.1 GCA_003520145.1 Eubacterium sp. | reverse complement strand
CGATATTGTTTTCGATATCCTGAAGGCGAAGGTTGATGTCGGATATCTTCTCGGAGAGTGTTGCACTTTCGCTCTTAAGGTTATTCATGATGCCGCTTATGGCGCTGGTCGATTCGTCATACTGCTTTCCTAAGTCTACGAAAGAGTTATAGTCACGGACTACGTTGTTGGACATGAAGTCTGACATCTTGTTGCTGCACTCTAAGAGCTTTTCAACTGATACGATTGCAGAAGCATTGATATTATTCATGGTTTCGACCGCTGAAGTAATCGAGAAGCTTAGGTGCTCGACCTCAGTTGCAACAACGGCAAAGCCTTTGCCCTGTTCACCGGCTCTTGCGGCTTCTATCTGGGCGTTAAGGCTGAGAAGCTGTGTCTGTGAGGCGATATCGTTGATCTCGGCGGCGATTTCGTTGACCTTCTCAATCTCTCTGGCGCCTTCGATGGCTTGCTTCATATCGGTCTGTATCTTATGTATCTCGTCTACCGCTATGATCTTGTGGTCATTGGCTGTCTCTTGAGACCGCTTGGCTGTTTTGTTCTCTTCGATTGCATTAGCTTCGAGCTTCTTTATGGTCTGGGCAAATGTATCGAACTTCGCTGTGGCTTCTGCGAGAGCATCACTTACTTCTGTTGTAGCTGCCGTGCAGGCCTGGAAGTTGGCACTTAAGGTGCTTATACCGTCGTTCATGCTGGTGACTGACGCAGCACTTGCTGTGAGTGACTTGTTGAGGTCGTGGCTCAGTGCGTTGATTGCGTCTGTTGAGGTGTTAACCTTGGATACTAAGTCGTGTATCTGTGCTATGAAGAGGTTCATGTTCGATGCGATGGTTTCGAATTCGTCGCCTGAGTTGATAGATATGGTCTTTGTTAAGTCGCATGTTCCGTCTGTTAAGTCGAGAACCTTGTCGTTAAGGGCTTTGAAACGCTTTTTTAGATTGATTCCAATATAGAATATTATTCCTAGCGTTACGAAGAGGGTTGCGGCGCATACTATAGTTATGAGTATGGCTATCTTTCTCGTCTGGTTTTGAATGTCTTCAGCCGAGATATCTACGGCTGCTAAACCCACAACTGTCTTGACAAGGTCGTTACCCTCGTAGGTGTACTTATATATAGGTGCGTAGGCCGTTATGTGGGAACCGTACTTGTCTGTATATGGTTTTTTACTGGTTATTGGAGTTCCGGCAAGGGCTTTTTTGATGACGTCCTTGTCTTCTGTAAATGGTTGACCGTATGGGCATGGATCGTTCGGATCGGAATCCATCACATAGTAGACGGTGTCACCTTTGCAGGCGAGAGTATAGACATATTCAACGTTAGTGTTGTCGCGATAGTTTTCAAGTACACTCATAAGCGAAGAGTTCATATATGATTCGCCTTTGGACTCGTCTATGCTTTCAAATAAGCCACCACTTATGCTTTTGGCAACACATTTGGATATGTCAAGACCGTTGTTCTTGATCTCTTTGGTTATCATGCTGCCTGTCTGTGTGTATATGATGATTCCGAGCGTGATATCGGAGAATAGAAGCAGTGCGGATATAGTGGCTAAAAGTTTGGTTGTTATGCTTATCTTTCTTACTTTCATGGCACGACCTCCTTTTCTTTTTATTATGTCATATTTTTGTCAATTAGTCAATAAGTACAGCGAAAACACTTGCGATATATGGATAGATGTGCTAAAATAAAAAAAGCAAAATTTGATTGGAGATTATTATTATGAATAAAGAGATTCCTTATAAGATATACCTCGAGGAGAGTGAACTTCCTAAGCAGTGGTATAACGTAAGGGCTGATATGACCAATAAGCCGGCGCCTCTTCTTGATCCTGCGACTATGGAGCCTGTGACTGCTGAGGCGCTTGAGCATGTTTTCTGTTCTGAACTTGTTGCGCAGGAACTTAACAATACGGATCCTTATATAGATATTCCACAGGAAATCCTGGATTTCTATAAGATGTACAGACCTTCGCCTCTTGTTAGGGCATATTGCCTTGAGAAGGCTTTGGGTACACCGGCGCATATCTACTATAAGTTCGAGGGCAATAACACTTCTGGAAGTCATAAGCTTAATTCTGCTATCGCACAGGCTTATTATGCTAAGAAGCAGGGACTTAAGGGTGTGACTACCGAGACTGGTGCCGGTCAGTGGGGAACTGCTCTTTCTATGGCTTGTTCTTACTTTGGTCTTGATTGTGAAGTATATATGGTTAAGTGTTCTTATGAGCAGAAGCCTTTTAGACGTGAGGTCATGAGAACTTATGGGGCTAAGGTTACTCCTTCTCCATCGATGACAACAAATATCGGACGCAAGATCAACGAGGAATTCCCGGGTACAACAGGAAGCCTTGGCTGTGCTATATCTGAGGCTGTTGAAGCAGCTGTTTCGAAGGAAGGCTACAGATATGTTCTTGGCTCTGTTCTTTCTCAGGTTCTTCTTCATCAGACTGTTATCGGTCTTGAGACTAAGGCTGCTCTTGATAAGTATGGCATCAAGGCGGATATGATCATAGGATGTGCCGGAGGTGGATCAAACCTTGGCGGTCTTATATCTCCTTTTGTCGGTGAGATCCTTCGTGGTGAAGCTCAGTACGATATCGTTGCTGTTGAGCCTGCATCATGTCCTTCACTTACAAGGGGTTCATATCTGTATGATTTCTGTGATACCGGTAAGGTGTGTCCTCTTGCTAAGATGTATACTCTTGGCAGCAGTTATATTCCTGCTCCGAACCATGCGGGCGGTCTTCGTTACCATGGCATGAGTTCGATCGTATCTCAGCTTTATGATGATAAGCTCATCAGAGCCACAAGCGTAACGCAGACCGATGTATTTGAGGCTGCACAGCGTTTTGCTCGTATAGAGGGTATCCTTCCAGCTCCTGAGTCAAGTCATGCTATCAAGGTTGCTATAGATGAGGCTTTAAAGTGCAAGGAGACAGGTGAGGCTAAGAACATAGTCTTCGGTCTTACTGGTACTGGATACTTCGATATGGTAGCTTATCAGAAGTTCAACGATGGCCTTATGGAGAATTATATCCCTACAGATGAAGAGTTGAGAAAAACTATAGAGAAGACTCCGGGCTACTCTATGAGATAATATACCGAAAGGATGGTTAGAAAGTTTATGAACAAGAAGTTTTCTAGTGTTTTGAAGAGGTCTGTATGCCTTGGGTTGTGTGCATGTATGGCTCTTGGTTTCACGGGTTGTAAGAAGAAGAGTGGTTCTGTGAAGGAGAAGACTGTTTTTTCGAGAGATGAGATCGTAGGTCAGCATATATTCTTCGGAAATTATGATCAGAACAATGATCCTGAGGATGGTAAGGAATCTATCGAGTGGATAGTTCTTGACCAGAATGGCAATAAGCTTCTCGTTATTGCAAACAGTATTCTTGATGTTACGAATTATTCTTCTGCAGAGACTTCAGACTGGGCATCGAGCGAGCTTAGAACATGGCTTAACGATACATTTGTAAATGAGGCTTTTTCGGAGGATGAACAGAAGAGTTTGATAGAAACTAAGGTTTCTACTCCTAAGAATCCTGTTTTCGAGAAGGAAACAAAGAAGAGCAAGGATACAAAAGATAAGGTCTTCATATTCAGCTATGCTGAGGCTAAGAAGTACTTCAAGGAGAATACTGACAGAGTTGCAAGCGGTACTTATACTGTCACGAAAAAGGGGCTGGAAGAGAAGAAGGGATCAGCTAATCACTCTCTTTACTGGGCACTCAGAACTCCGGGCAATGACATGTCTAAGATATGTGTAGTTGATTATGATGGCAAGATATCCGATATTGGTGCTTACTTTGGTGAGGGTTATCTCTATGGAGTAAGACCTGTTATGTGGATTGATGCTAATGCTGTTAAGACGACTGATGCGGAATAATTGCTTACGTACATTAGGGAATAAGTAAAAGACGACAAACGGTAAGGTATGAAAGTGCCTTACCGTTTTCTTTATAGGATACTGTTGTTTGATAAACTGTTGACAAACCCAAGATTGTATGTTATTATGTACATAGTAAATAATTGCTGAAAGGGGATAGCTTATGAATATTCCTGATTTTGATAAATTGCAATTGGATAATATTTACGATGTGTGTGCTACCTTGGCGGATGGTGTTTGTGTTTATGTCTGCGATATGAGATATGATTATTCGCGTTGGGACGAAGGGTTTGCCGCTACATTTGGCATGCCTGGTCCTTATATGTATAACGCGGGAACTATGTGGTCTATGCGAGTTCACAGAGATGACAGGGCTGCATATAAGCAGATGCTCGCTGATGTTTGGAACGGGACAAAGACTTCTTTTGAGCTGCAGTACAGAGCGAAGCGATTCGATGAAGCTTATGATGTGTGTACTGGTAAGGGTGCTATCATATATGACGATGATGGTAAGCAGAGGTACTTTGTGGGTTTTGTTAAAACCCAGGACGAGAAGAAGCGTATTGATGATATCACGGCGCTTCGTAATCAGTATGGTTTCTTTGATGATTTAAGGATGATTCTGTATAAGCAGGAGAAGTGCATCATAGCTATGGTCGGTATCAACAATTTCTCTGAAATCAATGATGTCTATGGCTATAGTTTTGGTAATCGAGTTCTTCAGCGTTTTGCGAGGATGCTTAACGAGGCTTTGCTTGATAACGGTATAGTATACAGGCTTGATGGTGCTAAGTTTGCGCTGATTGTCGATGGTGTCGACAAGAAAGCCTATAACATGTATTATAAGCAGCTTGTTGAGCTTGCGAGAACTAACTTTATCGTTGATGATATTATGATCAGTCTTACTATCAATGGTGGTTTTGTATGTATGGATCACTTCGATAGTTATGATATAAGCGAGGAGACTATTTATTCGTGCCTTAAGTATGCTTATTATGAGTCGAAGAACATGTCTCAGGGTAATCTTGTGGAATTCAAGAACGAGGTCAGCGATTCAAACAGGCATGCTTTGGAGAGGCTTACTGTTATAAGAAACAGTGTTATGTCGGACTGCTCAGGCTTCTATATGGTATATCAGCCGGTGGTTGATGCAAAGACTGGAAAGTTGCATGGTGCTGAGGCTTTGATCAGGTTCAAGAATGATGATTATGGCTATGTCGCACCGGATGTTTTTATTCCTTTTTTGGAGAAGGATTCGTGCTTCTATATGCTTGGGCGCTGGATTGTGGAGACCTCGCTCAGGGATGGTCTTAAAATCCTTGAAAAACAGCCTGATTTTGTGTTGAATATCAATCTTTCTTATGCACAGATTGAGAAGGTGGGATTCCTCGAGGATTTCTTCGAGATTCTTCACCGAGTTGGATTCCCGCCTAACAATCTTTGTCTCGAGATAACTGAGCGATGCAGGCTTCTTGATGTGGGTCTTTTGCAAAATGTTATGGTTGTTCTTAATGCTCATGGCATTAAGGTAGCGCTTGATGACTTTGGAACTGGTTTTTCTTCTCTTGGGCTCATGAAGGAAATTCCGATAGATGTAGTTAAGATAGATAGGGAATTCGTCAAGGATGTTGTTGATTCTCTGCTGCAACAGAGACTTGTAGGTGTTATATGTGACCTTGCATCTGTGTATGGTTCTTCTGTATGCGTCGAAGGAATAGAGACTGAAAAACAGAGGCTTATTCTTATGGATTATTC
>DOVJ01000187.1 GCA_003520145.1 Eubacterium sp. | reverse complement strand
TACCTCTCAGACTCGGCAGACGATATCAAGAAGAAGATCATGAGCATGTACACAGATCCTAATCACTTAAGAGTTGAGGATCCAGGCCAGGTAGAAGGAAATCCTGTATTCACCTACCTCGAAGCCTTCGTCAAGGACGATTCATTCGCTACATTTTTACCTGAATATGCGAATCTTGACGAGCTCAAGGCACACTACCAAAGAGGTGGTCTTGGCGATGTGAAGGTCAAGAAGTTCCTCAATAACGTTCTTCAGGCCGAGCTTGAGCCTATAAGAACAAGACGCGAGGAGCTTAAGAAGGATATACCATATATCCTCGATACACTTAAAAAGGGAAGCGACAAGGCAAGAGAAGCAGCTTCCGCCACGCTGTCAGAAGTAAAGCAGGCTATGAAGATAGACTACTTTGGAACAAGCAAATTGAATTAATAAAAAAAGCGGAACGCACATGGTATAAACCCATATAGCGTTCCACTTTTTTACATATTCATCATGCAGTGTTTCGCGGAATATCTGTTCGACAACAAGGGTATTGGCGTTATTGTCCATAAGTTCAAAGCCGATTATATCAAAAACCTTGACCTATCGAACTGCAAAAAGCACGTAATATCGTTTTTTCAAAGTCAGAAGCATTATTTGAATAACACTTAACTTTTTGTAAAAGATCGTTCTTTTCATCACATGACAAATCGGTTAAATCCATATCTCTCAGCGCATCAATACACGCCATAAATAAGTCGTGATTTTCTGTATTACTAAGTTTAAGAATAATGGAAAAGCTATTTTTGTTGCCAATGTTAGCTAAACACTCAACAATACGTATTTTTTTTTCATCAGAATAGCTATTAACTTTCTCGGATAATTGTTGCCACTCTATATCAGAAAAACTGTTTATTAATTCCTGACATGTAAAAACTGAAACATCATACCAATAATCCTCTGATGTGTTATCATCAATCAATCTTTCAATCTTGTCTATCATATTTATTCCATTTCTCTTTCGACCGCCATATTGATGAACTCAGAAAGCTTAGTATTTAGCCGCCTTACGTCCTCAACCTTTATAGATATTATAGTCAGCGGTGCATTATATCTATAAAAGAATACGTGGCACCACTAACCGCGGCGCCACTAACCTTATATTCATTCTACACTTATATAATCTAATTTCTTATAACCCACAGATTCATATCCACAGGTCCCTTTACTCCATTCACGCTTCCCTTAGAGCTGTACTGCCATATATCGTACTCCTCACTTGGCTCAGTAGAGGTCCACTTCGCAAGCCACAAGCACATACCGCCAAGCTCATCGCCGTACATCTCATCCTCATACCAGCTTGTCGATGTATACAAGCCTGCCTGATAACCGTTCGATGTTACGATATCGCGGAATTCCTTGATGATATCTGTCCTCTTTCTTCTACTTATCGCATCCTGTCTCGCACCATCGTTGCACTGCTCAGAATCTATAAAGAGTGGGCCATCTATCTCATGACCCTTGCACAGATCGATAAGAAGAGAAGCTTCTTCGAGAATCTCATTATGATTTATCGCCTGTGAGAATACATAAGCGCCAACCTTGAGTCCTGCCGCTTTCGCTTCTACCACATTCTTCTCAAATGCTGTGTCGACATAAAGTTTACCGGAACCATAACCTCTTACACAGGCTCTTAGGATAACGAACGAATATCCATCGGCCTTGACTTTCTTCCAGTCCACTTCATCATTCCACTGAGATATGTCTATACCTCTCATAGAATCGAGTCGTCCCATGCTGTCAAAGTGATGTCTGTAACCTTCCACTACCTGATAACCAACAGCAGGAACAAGTCCGCCATCCACAGCATAGAAGTAATACTTGTTGTTGCCATCTTCATACCAGCCAGGCGTATTGATAGTCTTAAGTTCTGCCTTCAGCTCATATACATAGTATTCAACAGTTACATCATCAGTTGAAACCGCAGCCGATGAAGAATCTGCAGTAGCTGATTCAGATGCTTTGGATGAACCAGATGTCACCGCTTCTAAAGTCTTAGATTCAGACGTAACACCATCCGAAGACTTAGATGAATCTGAGACGGTCGAAGACTCTTTTGAAGCTCCGGTAGTTTCTTGAGTCGTAGAACTTGCACTCTTATCATCGGTTGAAGCTTTATCTGTCTTCACTTCTTCTGCGACCAGAAGTTCTACAACAGCCTCTTCCTTAAAGCTTCCTACAGCCTCTGTCTTAAGTACATAACCTGTGAGTTCACCCTTATCTGTTACAACTGTGATTTCAGACAGATTATCAACAGACTTTGGCTTATATGCTTTCTTTCCTGATATAGCATATATGATATTGCCAGAAGAATCCTTAGCCGCAAACTGAATACTCGATCTGACAGCTACTGCCTGCGTTGGCTTCTCAACCGAAGTTTTTTTGGTAACTGGTCCCTCAGGGTTATCGTCCTCTTCCTCAGCATGCTTCTTTGCCATAGCATCTTCTTTTACATCATACTCTGCTACGAGTTCCTGAATATTATCAACAAGCGCTATCGGTTCATCAGGCACATTGTTACGATCCTCATATCTTACGTATCTGCCCTCAAGAGGCTTACCATAGGACTTCTTAGTAACAGGAACATCTACCACTGCGACATCCGCATGTCTTGTTTTCGGATGATCAGTATCCGTCTGAACAGCCACAGATGCACCTGTTGTCTTCTCTGTAGAAGTTTCAGCTGCATTTATCGCCATAGTATCAGACATATTCTTGATACCCATCACCGTTAAAACTATAGCCAGTATCATGACCGATATGGCTATAAGATCCTTCTTATACTCCATATAATTCAAGTTCCCAACACTTCCTTCTTAGCTGGTTCTGTATCTCTGACCGATATAGCTTCCAAAACCGGTCCCACACCACGAAATTGCGCCTGATAAGCATAACCCACTTTAGCCTCAAGCATGATCCACTGTTTGTTGGATAAACTGTCAAGATATCTGTACTTGCAGGTAAACCCAAGGAAAGATATATCATTGGCACAACATACCATAGCCTTCCTGCCTGGCACAAAGGTCTTCTTCAAGAATCTTGAGCTCTTGAAAACCTGAGCCTTGAATCTGACAGTCTTGCCGTCATAACGTTCCCGGTGCTCTATAGCATCAAAGAACCATTTATCATAATCATCCTCACCTATCTCTATAACAGGTGCCTCAAAGTCAAACGGCAGGTCTTCTGCAGAGAAGTCCATCTCCTCGCCATCAGATGTTTCAAATACAACTTCACCACTCATAGCAAGTGACTTAAGCGCTCTTCTTGTGGCTGAAGGGTCAGCTACCTTATCACCTCTGTTGACAAGAACGAGTTCTGAATCTCTGACCATATTCATGATCTTAGATCTCATATCACCATTAGCAAAGTACATGTCAAGCGTTGTACCGTCTATGATGCTTATCTGCTGCTCCATAGCACAGCCTTCCGGTACGGCAATCCTTGCCATATCCCAGAATCCATTGTATTCTATTATGATCCTGTCAGGATTATACTTATTCACAAGTGAACTAAGGGTCTCTACGCTGAAGTCTTCCTCTTCTTCGATATAGACAAGATCACATCTGTTCTTATCAAGATATGCCTTATCATACTCTTCTACGCCCTCTTCACAAGCCACGATAAGAGTTCTTCCCTCTATAGCAAAGTAATCCTGACCCACTGTAAAGTTGATGAACTTGGTCTTTCCACCTTCCAAAAATCCATTGATCACATATACAGGAATCTTATCACTCATATATATCCTTTCTTAATTACAACTCAAAAAGCTTCATAAGCGCATCTTTGTCAAGCTTAGATCCGATAACAACTATCTTACCAGTGAAGTCAGGTGCACCACCTCTTATCTCATACTCACCAGGTGTAAGATCGAAGTAGAGCCACTCGTCACTACCTTCACAAGGAAGCATACCCTTGCTTCTGAGTACCACGCCGTAATCCTCGTCATTGTTAGCAAGCTCGTTAAGTATCTTATCGAGTTTCTCCTTAGTGAACTTCTTATTAGTCTCCTTACCGATGCTCTCGAACACTTCGTCAGCATGATGATGGTGATGATGATGCTCATGGTCATGGTCATGCTCGTGGTCATGGTCATGACATCCGCAGGTACAACCTTCACCGTGCTCGTGCTCATGCTC
>DOVJ01000176.1 GCA_003520145.1 Eubacterium sp. | reverse complement strand
AATCAGTTCTTCTACTTTTACTGTGGAGAAGGCGTATATGTATATCAGATATTCTCTGTATACATAACAGATGCTACCGACAAAGAAACTTATAAGTTCACTTATGACACTGACAAAGAATATGCTGATTATATCGAATATGTCGCAGGTAAGTCGAGGTATCCAACAGGCGTATCAGTTGATGCTTCTGATGAAATCATGACACTTTCAACATGTTATGATGATAAGACAGCAAGAATCATAGTTCATGCAAAGAGATTAAAGTAGGGCTTAGAATAGAAAAGCTTGGTATTACGTGTTTGTACGTCGATACTGAGCTTTTTTTCTGAATGGCAAAGAAACAATAATTGTAAAACCGCATAGAATACGCAATCTTAAAACTATAATACGTAGAAATTCGAATTTTTAGCTTAAAAAAGTGTAAAAATGTGTTGACAAAGCCTCTTTGATGAGGTATAATAACAAGTGTGTAGTGCTACTTTTTCTATATTTGGTACTATTATATTTGTGACCAAATAAGAAGGTGTAGTACTCCTATAATCGCGGATCATCAAGGTTTCCAGGTGTGTGTCATGCTTTGAATGCTCCGCAGAAATAATGGAGGAAAAAAGATGAAGAAACTTTTAATGGGTGTGCTTGTGATGGCATGCGTGATTTTCATGGGAAGTAAGGATGCAAGTGCTTGGACGACGCATGATACTTTGGAAATCGAAGCTGGTGAATCTTTGACGACTAGAACTCGTATAGGAACGGACTATAAGATTTCAGTAGAATGTACTGGCGGTAATATTCATGGCGCTGGTTATGCAAAAACTACAAACAGAAAACTCAAGGGTACTTTTTTAAAGAAGGGTCAAATGGATGTTTTCTGGTTTGATGAAGATGACTTTGGTGGTTATGCAAAAGCTGATCCTTGTGATGGTGCTTATGCAAAGCTTAATGGCGAGTCATGGATACGTAAGTATAGAGACGCAGGCGAACTTAATTTTTATTCTAGATAAGTGATATAGAGGGGGTCCCGGGTTAAGACAACCCCCTATTATCAAGAAAATGGGTGGTAATATGGATAAAGGAAAAAAGAAAATCAGAATCAATCGATGGTTC
Source organism: Eubacterium sp. (assembly GCA_003520145.1). Classification (GTDB taxonomy): domain Bacteria; phylum Bacillota; class Clostridia; order Lachnospirales; family Lachnospiraceae; genus UBA9775. The sequence continues at coordinate 11,131 of DOVJ01000176.1, read as the reverse complement.
TGGTTTATGATTGTTAGTTTTGTATTAGTATGGTTTATGTATAAAGAGGCAATGGGCGCTTTTATGCTACATAGATCATATAAAGCAGGTTTAGTGTATGGTGATAATACATATGTATTGGATACAAATGGAATAAAGGATATAACCTATGCTGATATAAAAGCGACCGGAATAGATATAAGTAAGATTAATCTTATGCGCGGAAGAGGCGGTTCTTATACTAAGTATGATATAAAAACCGAAGGTGAACCTAAAGATAATATGACATTCTATTCTAAGGAAATATGGGCAAGATATCTGTTTGAAGTATTTGCTGCTAAGTATAAAGACCATATGTATTATATGTTTGATATAGGTGGTATTTCGACAACATTGGGTACTGGCTATGGTTATATATTCGGTTCTGATGCTCTATTAAAAGAGGGACGGATGTGCAAGGCTAAGGATGAAGCTGTATGTATTAAGGGACATTCGGTTGGAGATAGTGTTACTGTGAATGGTCATACATACAAAGTTACTGGAATTCTGAAGGCAGATATGACAGTGCCGGTTAGGATACCGGATGATCCTGCGGAAGATTATGATTCCTATAAAAGAAAAGAAAAATCAGATATATTATATAGAGTGACTGATATTAGTGATACAGGCTCGTTTGATTTAGAGGATGTATGTCCTTCGCTTATAGTTCTTGATGATTCTGCGTTAAGTGTCGAAGATAGGATTTTGCTTGAAAAATTCGGTGAGTTCATGCCTCTGGCTGATAAGTATGGTTCATTTGCCACAGGGTATGTTTATATGTATCTTGTGCTTCCTGTTCTTGCAGGTATCTTGTCAATAATTATGATATGTAGATACATAAGGAGTTATAAGGCATGAAGTATATATTATCACGTGTATATGTCCTTTTGGGACTATTAGTTGTATATGCATATATCATATATGCAGTATTTGAGAAGGAACTTAAGCGTGGTAGATGCAATGCTCTTTTTCTGGTGTATGAGACATTGCCAGCATTCTATTATTTTGCTGCTTTTGCTTTAGTTGCTGTATATCTTACAGCTGTTTTCAGATTATATAATTGCAAGGAATTATGCTTTGATGTATATGGTAGAAAGAATCTTGGATATATAGGATTCTTGCTTATCATTAATGCTATATTCAGCTTAGGGTTTATGATAGTATTTGGTGGATATGTATATCATAAGATCGGGTTTGACGCAACATTTTTCAGGTTTATCGCAGATAGGATTATGATATCGTACTTTCTGCCTGCTTGTTTTGCTGTTATCGGTGGTTTTGCCATAGCTTATTACTTTAGTATTAAGAATGCTTGTATTATATCTTGTATATTTATATATCTTACCAGTCCGTCTTTTGATGCGTGGAGTACTATTAAGCCAGACTTGTTAGAATATGTGCTCATTATAAAAAACTTCGATTTTATTCAGAATTGGGATGCTGGAGGAGATACAGTATATCTGTATAAGTGGCTTAAGATCATAGGATTGATATGTCTGACTTTAGTACCTGTTGTTAAGCTAATCACGAAGAAGAGTAAGGCTATAATAGCTGTACTTATAACTTTCTTTATAGCGGGTGAGGTGTTCTATTATATGCCGCAGGATCGTTCTGTGGAAGATTACTGGACTCTTAGATCTGAGGCTTATTACTTTAAAAAAAGAGATGACCTTGCGAAGATAAGCTTTGATAATGAGTCGCCATTCAAAATCGATAGTTATGATATGGATATCAAGTTCACTCATATGATGAGTGTTAAGTGTGATATTAAGATCTCGCCAGAAGATGCGAATAAGGAGGCTTATGATTTTACCCTTTATCATTCGTTCAGAGTAAGTAAGGTCTTATATAACGGAAAGAAGATATCGTATAAAAGAGATGGCGATTATATAAGTGTCGGTAAGCTCGGGGAAGGTGTTCTTAGTATATATTATTATGGAACGCATGATGATTGTTCTGCTAACAGCCGTAATATAGCTTTGTCGGAATACTGCCCTTATTATCCGACTGCGGGAAAAAAGATGGTACACAGAAGCGAAGGTGTGAACAATGATTATGACTCTCTGTACAGAGTAAAAGTCAATGTTAAGGATATCTATACCAATCTTGATCAAAAATCGACATATGTGTATGAGGCAGTATGTAATGGACCTTATATCATGAAGGGCTACTTTGAAGAAGTAGAAGTTGATGGATATAAGGTAGTGTATGGAAAGTATAATAATTTTTATTGGATAAAAAAAGAAGATATCGGTGATGTCATACACGAGATAACTACTGTCTATCCTGATGTTAAGCCAAAGTTCATAGCCTTGAATTGTGGAACTACAAGAGGGTATAAACGTGGCAGGATATATGTAGGTAACGGTTACATAGAAGCGAGTGAGCGCTTTAAAGCGGAGGATGTGTTAGATGCTGAAGATAATTGGGATGAGTAAAGGATTCAAGGATAAGAAGATCTTTGAGAATCTATCTCTTGAGATGGATAATGGAATATATGGATTCTTAGGACCTAACGGAGCTGGTAAGACTACACTTATAAGGTGTATATGTGGTGTGTATCAGCTTAAGGTGGGTAAGATAGAGTGGGATGGCGTGTCAGTAGGTGATAAGACTTATACTGCTAATCTTGGATATCTTCCACAGAACTTTGGACTCTTTAAGGATATGAAGGTTAGTGCTGCACTTGACTATATGGCAGGACTTAAAAGTGTACCTAAGGATAAAGTTAAGTCTGAGATTGATCGTGTACTCAAGATAGTTAATCTCTATGACAGGAAGAATGATAAGGTAAGATCACTCTCAGGCGGTATGGTAAGAAGGCTTGGCATAGCACAGGCTTTGCTTGGCGATTCAAAACTTCTTATATTCGATGAGCCTACAGCTGGGCTTGATCCAGAAGAAAGAATACGATTTAAGAAGATTATAGCTAGTCTTTCGAAGGACAAGGTGGTTCTTATATCTACGCATATATGCAGTGATATAGAGGCGCTTTGTGATAAGGTCATGGTAATCGATAAGGGTAAGCTTCTGTATAATGGTACTCTTGCAGGGCTTGAGGAAATAGGATGTGAGAGTGAGGGCAATGAGAGTGAAAGTGCGCTTGAAAGGGGATATCTATGTCTCTTAAACAAAGATGTCGAAGACTTAGCTTAGGATATGTTGTTCCACTGTTAGTTATGTGGGTTGTTATGCCTCTTTTATTCATAAAGCTTAAGAGTACGGTAGAAGAGAGCAGGAAGATGGCGGTATCTTTTGTTCAGCTTTTTTTGCCGACATGTTCACTTTTCTGGCCGATATTCTTTAGTGCAGAGATGATGGCTTCACCAGGCAATGAACTTCTGTATATAAAGCAGAAGCTGAAAGCACACTACTATATCTTGTCTTGGATAGTGTATATGATATGCGCTATACCGGTATTTGTTGTTGCTAAGAACAAGTGTTATCTTGATAATTATAAGTGGGAGTTTCTTCGTATAACGATATGCACGTTCTTCCTGATAGTAGCCTATTATATGCTCAACTATGTCACAGGAAACTATCTTGCTGCCAATGTAATAGCACTTGCTTATATAGTTTTCGGTACATTTACTGAGAAATCAGGAAGTATCTTAAGTCTATATGATAATCATATGGCTGATGCGGGGCTTATAAGAGATCATTACCTTCTGTTTGTGGTGGCTGGAGTTATAGCTCTTGTGGTGGGCGTAAAGTATAATCGTGAATATGAGAAGTATTGAGGTGGTGAAAAAAAGGGACCATCGCACATGTTTAGTGCGATAGCCCCTTTTTTATCTTAGTCGGAGAAGACCACTTGACACTTCCTATCTTATCTAGTAATATATGATAAGATGATTAGAACTAGATTTGAAGAGGTTTACTATGCATAAGTTGTTCAATATCGATAGCGGTTTTTTCCGCTTTATGGCTAAGATAGCGGATATCATACTGTTGAATGGTATCTTTTTGGTGCTGTCTTTTGGCGTTATTACTATAGGACCTGGTCTTATAGCGCTTTATTATATCATGCTTAAGGAAGTTCGCGATGAGGAGACGGAGGTTGTCAAGAATTTCTTTAAGGCTTTTATCAAGAATTTTGTGCAGGGCGTTGTGCTCGAAATTATAGTTGGTGGCGTGGGGTTATTCTTCGCTTATGACCTGTATTTGGTATATAACTGGAATCAGAATGTCGATACTATGGGGTCGCGCATATCACTTTATGCGCTTGCAGGTGTTACTATGGTCATAGCGCTTGGGTTTATCTATACATTTCCTATGGTGGCTAAGTTCTACAACAACACTGCGAATATCATCAAGAATTCTATGGCGATGGCGATAAGCAATCTTCCTAGTTCGCTGGCTGTTTTTGCTATATGGGTTATAATTGGATTCTTAGTTAAGATCAATCCTTATAATCTTATGTTTGCTTTTGGACTTGCGACTTTTGTGCAGTCTTTCTTCTTCGTGAAGGTATTTGATAAGTATATTCCTAAGAAGGAATCGGTAGAGGAAGAGGATAGCGAAGGCGAGATCAGTGAAGAATTGGGTGAAGAGCCTGTTCATGTTGTACTGACCGAAGAGGATATGGAAGTTAAGGAAGATAAGTAGAAGCTATGGATAGTCTTATATACAGTATTGATGCCACATTTCCGATATTTCTCATGATTTTGATGGGAATCTATCTTAAGAAGATTCATCTCATAGATGATTCATTTGTGAAGGTGGCGAATAAGCTTGTGTTCACGGTGACTCTACCAGTTATGGTTTTTGAGGATCTTGCTTATGAGGATTTCAGACATAACTTTGAAGGGAAGTTTGTTCTGTATTGCTTTATCGCGACGCTTTTGTCTATCATTATCATATGGATACTCACTGATATATTCGTGAAGGAGAAGGAAAGCCGCGGTAGTTTTATCCAGGGATGCTACAGAAGCAGTGCAGCTATCCTTGGCATGGCTTTTATTAAAAATGTATACGCAGACGCAGGTATGGCACCTCTTATGATCATAGGTGCCGTACCTCTTTATAATGTGTTTGCAGTCGCTGTTTTGACGGCGAAGGCAAGGAGCGCTAAGCACTTTGACCTTAAGAAGACTCTGATCGGGATTGCGAAAAACCCGATTATCATAGGTATAGTCCTCGGTATCATATCGTCTCTTATAGGGATTGATTATCCGGTGATTGTTGATAAGACTCTGTCTATGACAGGAGGGCTTACTACACCTCTTGCTCTGATATGTATAGGTGCTGCATTTGAACTTGGGGAAGCGAGGCTTAAGCTTAAGCTTGCGTCTGTTGCAACTGTTGTTAAGCTTGTCATACTTCCTGCGATCATACTTCCGATCGCTGTTATACTTGGCTTTAGAAATCAGGAACTGATGGCTCTTGTTATCATGAGTGGTTCGCCAACAACAGTTAGTGCTTATATCATGTCCCGTAATATGGATAACGATCATGTGCTTTCTTCTGACATAATCCTTATGACTACGGCATTGTCGTGCTTTACTCTGACTGCGATCATATGGATACTAAGAAGCAAGGGCTTGCTGTAAGGAGGATTATGATTATGATATGTGATACATGTGCATATATGGTATATGATGAGGATTATGAAGAATATGTATGCGATGTTGATATGGATGAAGATGATTTTCAGAGGCTTATGGAGAGGGAGTATAAACAGTGTCCTTACTATAAGGACGGAGATGAGTACAAGGTCGTAAGACATCAGATATAGGAGGAAGGCTATGCTATACATAATGCGTCATAGTAAGACAGACTGGAATAATGAACATAGACTTCAGGGACGTACCGATACAGAACTCAATGAAGAAGGCAGAGCTTTAGCGCGTGAGGCAGCGGAAACTTATAAGGATATCCATATAGATGTGTGCTTTTGTTCGCCTATGAAAAGAGCAGTTGAGACTGCGGATATAGTTTTATCTGGGAGAGATATACCTGTGTTGTATGATGATAGGCTTACTGAGATGAGCTTTGGCGTCTGCGAAGGAACTGTGAATCTCTTTAGCGATGCTAATGGTCCGATGAAGGAATTCTTTTTTAATCCTAAGGCTTATAAGGCTGTAGAGGGTGGTGAATCCATAGATGAAGTTATGGTGAGAACCAAAGACTTCCTTGATGACAAGATATATCCGCTTCTGGAAGAGGGCAAGGATGTTCTTATAGTTGGGCATGGCGCTATTAATTCGGCGATCACATGCAGGATACTGTATGATTGTGACCTTGATCACTTCTGGGATAAGGGTGCTAAAAACTGTTATATGATGAAGCTCATAGACGATCAGGTTGTGCACGAGATTATGGAGTAGTGTTAGATGAAGAATATACTTAGATTTATGAGAGGTCACGGCATACTTGTTCTGTGTGTTGTTGTCCTTCTTGTTGTTCAGGCATACAGTGAACTGTCTCTGCCTGATTATACCGGAGATATAATCAATATCGGTTTACAAAGAAGCGGTATAGAGGATTCGGTGCCTGTTAAGATAAGGCCTGAAAGTCTTGAGATGCTGAAGTCTGTTATGAATGATGCTGATGCTTCTTATGTTGAGAATTCTTATAGTGTTGGTACTGTCAGAGAACTAAAGAGTGGCGCTGATAGAAGTAAGCTTGATAAGATCATGGCTGTAGCCGAGAGTGATATCTATGCGAAGATGATGCCTGATAGTGGTGTTAGTGTTAAGGGCATGGAAGATCAGGTTGCAGTATATTATGTTTTGGCTGAATATAAGGCTTTGGATGTAAATGTAGACAAGATCCGCAACGCTTACCTTCTTAAGGTTGGTCTTCGTATGCTTCTTATGTCTGCGATCATGATGGCTGCAGGTATACTTACCTGCCTTCTTGCGTCTGTTATATCTGCAAGGGTTGGTCGTGACTTAAGACAGAAGGTTTTCTCGAAGGTTATGACTTTCTCCGGTTCAGAGCTTGGCAGGTTTGAATCAGCTTCTCTTATAACAAGAGCTACTAACGATATACAGCAGGTGCAGAATACTTCAGTTATCTTCCTTCGTATGGTGGCTTATTCGCCGATACTTGCTATAGGCGGTATAATCAATGTAGTTAATACAAGATCTGGCATGGGCTGGATCATAGTTGTTGCTGTAACGTGCCTCATGCTTGTGGTCGGAACTCTTATGGTCATCGCTATGCCTAAGTTCAAGATCATGCAAAAGTTGATCGATAACCTGAATCTTGTCTCAAGACAGCTTCTTACAGGTGTTATGCCTATAAGAGCTTTTAGCCGTGAGGCGCATGAAGAGGAGCGTTTTGATAAGGCCAATGATGCACTTTATAAGAATCAGATGTTCACTAACGTAGCTATGAGCTTTATGATGCCTGTCATGATGTTTATCATGAACGGTGTGTCAGTTCTCATAGTGTGGGTGGGCGCTGATAAAATCGATAAGGGCAATATCCAGATCGGTGATCTGACTGCATTTATCACTTATTCGATGACTATTGTTACATCGTTCCTTATATTCACGATGATATCGATCATCCTTCCGCGTGCTTGTGTGGCTGCTGACAGAATAGCAGAGGTACTGGATACAAAGCCTCTTATAGAAGATGGTGCGGATGCTAAGAGTGTTAAGAAAGAAGATATCAAGGGTGTGGTACGCTTTGATCATGTTTCTTTTGCTTTTCCAGATGCTAAAGAACAGGTCTTGACTGATATCGATTTTATTGCAAGACCTGGTGAGACTACGGCTATCATAGGTTCTACCGGTTCTGGTAAGTCTGCACTTATCAATCTCATCCCGAGATTCTTTGATGTGACAGAAGGTTCTGTGACTATAGATGGTGAGGATATAAGAAGTATAAAGCTTAAGGATCTTCGTGAATTGATAGGTTATGTTCCACAGAAGGCGGTTCTCTTTTCCGGAACTATAGATTCCAATATAAGATATGCTGATGGCGTGAGCACAGATGATATGAAAGAGGCTTCTAAGATTGCTCAGGCGAGTGAATTCATATCGGCGAAAGAAGATGGCTATGACAGCAGTGTGGCTCAGTCCGGAACGAATGTATCTGGTGGTCAGAGACAGAGACTCTCGATAGCCAGAGCGATAGCAAAGAAGCCAAAGATATATATATTTGACGATTCATTTTCTGCACTTGATTATGCTACGGATAAGAAGCTTAGAAGTGAGCTTAAGGCTGTTACGAAGGATGCTACGGTCATCATAGTTGCACAGCGTATATCAACTATACTGGATGCTGACAGGATTATCGTTCTCGATGAAGGCAGAATAGTGGGGATGGGACGTCACGAAGAGCTTCTTCATAACTGCAAGGAGTATGAAGAGATAGCGACAAGTCAGCTGTCTGAAGATGAATTAAGAAGAAAGGCAGGTGAGTGATATGGCTGAACAGGGACGTAAAAGATTCGGTCCTGGAAGACCTGTTGAGAAGGCTAAGGACTTCAAGGGAAGTATGAAAAAGCTTCTTGGCTATATGGGTGCATATAAGATAGGTGTTCTTTTGGTATCTGTGTTTGCCGTATGCTCAACTATCTTCAACGTATACGGTCCCAGACTCCTTGGCGATGCGACTACAAAGCTCTTTGAGGGCGTAGTTGGAAAGTATACAGGTACGGGTTCTATAGATTATGATGCTATCGGCGAGATGCTTCTTTTCCTGATCATCATATATATCGTAAGCTCGGTATTTGCGCTTGTGCAGGGGCTTATCATGAGTGCGATATCACAGAAGCTTGCAAAGAGGCTGCGTCGTGATATAAGCAGCAAGATAAATCGTATGCCTCTTTCTTACTTCGAAAAGAATACAGTAGGTGATGTGTTATCGAGAATCACCAATGACGTGGATACTCTTGGTATGGCTTTTAATCAGTCTATAACACAGCTTATAACCTCTGTATGTACTATTGTCGGTATACTGGTTATGATGTTTTCTATATCACCGCTTATGACGGTTATATCACTTGTCATACTTCCTGTATCAGGATTTTTGGTTGGCACGATAGTAAAGAAGTCGCAGAAGTACTTTGTAGCTCAGCAGAAGCTTCTTGGTGACATAGATGGACAGATAGAGGAAACATTTGCTGGAATGACGGTTGTGTCGGCTTTTAACAGAGAGTCTAAGGAGATAGAGCGCTTTGAAGAAACCAATAAGAAGCTCTATGAGTCTTCGTGGAAGAGTCAGTTCTTATCAGGTCTCATGCCTCCTGTGATGAACTTTGTAAGTAACTTAGGCTATGTGGGAGTTGCGGTATCGGGCGCTGTTCTTGCATCCAAAGGTACGATAAAGATGGGTGATATCGTATCTTTCATCCAGTATGTAAAGAGATTCACTATGCCGATATCACAGCTTGCACAGGTATCTAACATGTTCCAGTCGATGGCAGCTGCTGCGGAGCGTATATTTGAGTTCCTGTCTGAAGAAGAGGAAGTGACTCCAGATGATGCCAGAAGGTCGATCAATGTAAGTGGAGCGGTTAAGTTTGATCATGTGCGCTTTGGCTATGATGAGAATAAGATCATAATCAATGACTTTAATTCTGAAATCAAGGCTGGTCAGATGGTTGCGATAGTTGGACCTACAGGTGCTGGCAAGACTACTATAGTCAAGCTTCTCATGCGTTTTTACGATGTGAATGAGGGAGCTATACTTCTTGATGATGTGAATATCAATTCTTATGAAAGGAGCACGTTAAGGCAGGCATTTGGCATGGTTTTGCAGGATACGTGGCTTTTTAAGGGGACTATAAGAGAGAATATCAGGTACGGAAGACTTGATGCTACCGATGAAGAGGTCGTGGAGGCAGCCAAGGCCGCAAGAATCCATAAGTACATCATGAGTTTGCCGCAGGGGTATGACACTATGCTTGCCGAGGATGCTTCTAACATATCTCAGGGACAGAGGCAGTTACTTACGATAGCGAGAGCGATAATCGCAGATAATCCTATACTGATTCTTGATGAGGCTACTTCTTCTGTCGATACGAGAACTGAGAAACTCATACAGCAGGCTATGGGAAACCTCATGAAAGGCCGTACGTCATTCGTTATCGCACACAGACTGTCGACTATCAAGGATGCTGATCTCATACTTGTTATGAAGGATGGAGATATAAAAGAGCAGGGTACACATGAAGAATTGCTCTCTATAGGCGGATTCTATGCTGATCTCTATAACTCTCAATGGGCTTCTGCGTAAAAAAAAGCTTGATTTTCTGTGAAAATGCTTTATAATATAAGAGAGTAGTTGAGTTAATGTAGTTTAACGAAAGGATACGGATATGGAATTTAAGAAACAACTTATACAGGATATATTGGATGGTTATATGGATGATGAAGCTTTGTCTGAATTCGTTGGAAGCAGGGATCCTGAGATTGCGATTGCTGCAGCTACTGTAGCAAGTCCTACTGAGAAGCTCCTTGTTCAGTCAGCTAAGCATGCTAATAAGGATGTAAGACTTGCTGTACTGAAGAATCCTAAGGTAACCAAGGAAATCGTTCAGGTGCTTACAGAAGACGCAGACGCTGATGTTGCACTTGCTGCGAAAGAACTTCTTCCTACACTTGGAGAGTAATCATATTATGGATTTTTTAAACTGCAGACTGGCAGTAGTGGCAGTCTGCAGTTTCTTGTTTTGAGAGGTTTATATGAAGCTGATATCGTGGAATGTTAATGGAATAAGGGCATGCAGGCAGAAGGGATTTGATGATGTGTTCAGACAGCTTGATGCCGATATATTCTGCCTTCAGGAGACTAAGTGTCAGGAAGGACAGGTAGAACTGGAATTCCCTGGTTATGAATCATACTGGAATTATGCACAGAAGAAGGGGTATTCGGGAACTGCTGTTTTCACCCGTAAGACACCTTTGTCTGTTACCTATGGTATAGGCATAGAAGAGCATGATAACGAGGGAAGAGTGATAACTCTTGAATTCGAGAACTTCTACCTTGTGAATGTATATGTTCCTAACTCCAAAGAAGAGCTTGCAAGGCTTGATTATCGTGTTGTGTGGGAGACGGACTTCAGAAAGTATATACTTTCTCTTGATGAGAAGAAGCCTGTTATATACTGTGGTGATCTGAATGTTGCCCACAAGGAGATAGATCTTAAGAA
>DOVJ01000180.1 GCA_003520145.1 Eubacterium sp. | reverse complement strand
GTGTGCGCCGCCAATTTTATCAACAATAAATGCATATTCTTCTTCAGACAAAGCTTTATCTCAGTCGGGGTTCATTCTCCGACTGAGATAAAAATACCCACTGCGTATATCATATCACATCTCTACAACATACACAATGAGTATTTCCTATATCCTCTATATACTCTCCCTCAAGTTAATCAGCTATTTTATCGTGTGTTAATCACTCCACGTATTGCCGTGGTTGGATAAAACCTGTTTCCTTTTTCCCACCAGTAATTTGCCATGACAAATGTTACGGCAATCGCTACGATATAACAACATACCGCGATAATCAGTGCTCTCGTTACTGTTTGACCAAGTATAACTCTTGCTATCGATTCCTTGCGGAAAACAAATTGTAACATCATGTAAGCAAAATAAGCACAGGCTGACAAAACTCCCATCACGCCACCTCTACCTATGCACACGCCTGCAATTATCACAAGCAGACTACTTAGTGCAGCTACTACAAGCATATCAGAAAAGCCTTGCATCCCAAGATTTACATAAGCAATTAACTCAAGTACTATGTCGTAAAGAAAAGCTATAATCATCACAACAGACACTGGAACTATCGTAAACATCTCTTTGGCACAATTGCATGATATATAAAACTTGTTATTCCTTATCTTCGCAATCGCAAGCATCGTCACCAGAAGCACTCCTATTTTTCCAAACTGAATACATCCAAGCATAACACCATAATCCTTACTTCCAACAGGATCTGGATCCACGATAAATGCCACCAGTAACCCTATCATCATAAGCAGACCAAAAGCTATTACAATTGGATTAGCCGCTGCTCTTAGGTATAATCTAAAAGCCCTTGTAACTTTATTCATAACTTCTCTTCTCCTTTACTTATCCCATCTGTTTTTTCTATAATTGCTTAACATCATCTTATGTGTAACTGCGATAAAAGGTATGGATACAGCCGCAACTATAAGTGCAAAAGTAACATTTGCATAGTCGTACAACACATATAACACTCCAATACACGATACGATAAAATACGTAATCACCATAGCAGCCACTCTTAATTCGGGATTTTCTATAAGATTCATAAGATTTAACAAGCCGACAGAAAGCAATAAAAATGCTACGACTGCAAAGATATCAGCTACACCATGCTCGTACTTGAACACTCCAACTCTCTCGCAAATAACACCAAAAAGCATAATTAATGCCAATGAAACCATATAAACTATAAGCGATGCATCCTTCATCTTTCTGTATGTGTCAAAGCCACCCTTCACTGTACGAAAATACTTACCACCCGGTAAATGTCTGTCACGATCAGCAAATCCGATTGGAACTACAAAGATAATACCACTAACTGCAAACACAACCGACATCATCGAATCATATCCAGTATGCAATGCCGCCGATACATTTCCCTCCCTGATCAAAGCTATGATCAGAAAAAATACAAAACCTAACAGATTAAACAGTATGCAAAAACCACTTATTTTCAGGATATGAATAAGCATACCATTTCCAGTGTAGACCTTATATGCCTGATCATGTGTAAGAGTATTACTTTTCATCTTCCTCCGCCTTTCTGAGTATACCGACACTGAGTTGATGAAGTGTCGGTGTTTCAACAACAGTGTCATATGCTCTCAACAAATCAGCATGCTCTGCCAATGCTATACCCTCAAATCCCGTCTTTCCACCTGAAAAAGAAATCATAAGTTTTCTTGCTTTATCGGCACACTCTGCATCACCGTGAACAAGTACATACTTTTCCTTCAGATCCTCTACAAAGCCCTGCTCGATAACCTTACCATGTGCCATGAAGATAGCATAGTCTGTAGCAAACTCCATATCAGCTATGTTATGTGTAGAAAAGAGAACTGAACGCTCTCCATCACGCTCATTCAGGTACTCTCTGAATATGTCACACAACACATCGCGCGCAAGCGGATCAAGCGATGACGCAGGTTCATCAAGAACAAGCAATTCTGTATCTCTTGCTAGAACTGCTGCAAGATAAGCACGCATCTTGTTACCATCTGAGAACTTCACAAGCTTCTTCTGTTTCTTCTGTGTAGGATTCTCGAGTTTCAATCGATTGCATAGTTCAGCAAACTTCTGCCTGTTGAAGTTATCAAATCCAATCTCCATAGAATTCGCAATATTCTTCAGTGTCCAATCCAAAGGAAAGAAGTTTGCCGAAGAGCAATAACCTATACGATTGCGAAGCTTATCATCGTCTATATCTGTCATATCACCGAAGTAAGTAACCTCGCCACTATCCTTTCCTGTAACACCACACAATATGTCTATCAGCGTTGTCTTTCCTGCGCCATTAGCACCGATAAGTGCAGTTGCAAATCCGCAAGGAACAGCCACTTCAATCTTCCCAAGAGTAAAACCCTTGTACTTCTTAGTTATTCCATTGATTTCTATTACGTTATCCATCTAATATTCTCCTTAATCTAAGTCTTCTTAACTATTCATCGATATTCCACAGTGCTTCTAGTGTCTGCTCGACTTCTTCGAGTCCCACGCCAGCTATCCTTGCGGAATAGATCGCATCTGACAGATGCTGTTCTAATTGTCGCATATGTTGCTCCTTCAGCATCCGCTCATCCTGCGCATTCACATAATAGCCTTTTCCTTTGGATGAAGTTACTAACCCCTCCTGCGATAATTCCTCGTAAGCCTTCATAGTAGTGATAACACTGATCTTAAGATCCTGCGCTAATCCCCTTATAGATGGCAGAGGGTCCCCTGCTCTTAGCTTGCCGGTCAGAATCTGTTCTCTTAACTGGGTCGCTATCTGCTTGTAAATCGGTTCATTTGAATTCTGGTAGATTTTCAAATCAATCACTCCTC
>DOVJ01000016.1 GCA_003520145.1 Eubacterium sp. | reverse complement strand
GACAGGTTTTTTAAAACAGTTGAGTGTATCTGATGATACGTATGTGGGAAGTTGTGATATTGGTAATAATGTGTATCGTTCGCTTATCGATTCTGAACCAAGGAGTACTTACAATAAGAGGTTCAGAGAAGCGTTTCATAATTATATCAGGACTTATGTGGGTGAAGAATATTCATATATTGTTCCGTGTGGTAGTCAAAGATATGTCAGAGAATATGATTACAGTGTGTATGTGTCTGAAGGCATAGACTATGAAATCATAGAAGGGCGTATGTATGAGGGGGATTCAGATGAGGTTGTTATCTATGGTGGAAAGTTGAAGGTTGGCGACACTATAGATATAGACAGCACATCGTATAAGGTTGTCGGGAAACTTAGATATCCTGTAACTTCAAGTTTTCTTGATTTAGAAAACTGGTATGATATAGCGGATTGTATGAATTACAACCAAAGTGTGCTGGTAAATCCAAGGAGTACAAAAGCTGAATGGAATGCGGAATCGGGATATTATCTTTTGCTGTTTGATTATAAGGATTTTAATTTTGAAAAGCGTGCAGATTTGCATGAGGATTTTGAGGATTTTTCGAATCCGCAGACTGTTATGAATGTTAAGTCCCTGGAGATTGTTCGGGAATACGATAATATGTTAAATCGTATTATTGTGATCGGTCTTACTGTAATTGCGGTAATCATATATATGTGCTCTTTGTATTATAATATCAAGGAGTTGAAGAATGATGGTAAACCATTAGCTCTTCTTCGCAATATATGTATCAGTATGCTTATTGCCTTTTTATGTGTAAATTACTGGCTTTTTGAGTGGAATAGCAGTATATACAGATGTGTATTAATTGGTACAGTTGTGATTTGCGTATTGTTCTATATGTTGTATGGCAGGAAAAAGCCTGAGGTAGAAGATGAATCAGAAGGAGAAGATGAGGAAGATGTTCAGAATCAAGTATTCTCTTAAGAATATATTAGATAATATATATATAGATATTATATGCATAGGTCTTCTTATATGGCCTATGTATGTTATGATAAAGCGATGTGAAATTATCCAGAATCTTAGGACTGCAACAGAAGCGAGTTACTTTTCTGTTGCAGCTATGCTCATACTTAGTGCATATGTTACATATAAAAAGTACCTATTCAAGACAAGTGAGATCATCAAGGTACAAAAGAGCAGGGAATATGATCATATATGGATGCTGTTGGTCATGTATATGATCGTAACGGCATCATATGCTTTGATGATAATAGTTAAATTTAATAATATGGATGGATTTGATTTTCAAGTAATATGGTATATCATAAAGAGGGTTATTCTGTCATATCTGCTGCCAGGATATTTAGCTATATTGCTCGGTGGTGTAATAGGAAGCTTTAAGAAGAAAGCTGTACTTATAACGGGGTTTGTAATCATTCTCTATCTGATAGGTCCATCTGTATATTCGATAGTTCGGGATATGGAGAATATTAGTGTGATAAGAGGTTTGTCTATTTTTGACATAACTTCAAACAATATATTCTGGGTATCGGGATTTGTGCTTGACATAACATTTGCACCTATGTGGATAAGAATATTGTCACTTATTGCACTAGTGGCGGTCTTTTATGCATGGAGGATTGACAAGAAAATATGGCGTTTTTTGACATGTGGAATTCTTCTTGTGTGCGGGATAGTGGGAATTGTCTATTATGTGTTGCCACATTCTAATTATATGGATGAGTCTCAGAGAAGTTATTTTGCAATCATTAAGCACAAACAGAAAGAAACAGAGGTTGAGGATTCGAAGTTTGTTGTGGAGGAATACAATCTTGATCTTAAGTTTGGTAGAATATTAAAAGCTCGTTGTGATATGAAGGTTGGTGAGAGTGATAAGGATTTCTATACATTTACACTTAACAGTTTTCTTAGGGTTGATAAGGTGACTGCGGATGGCAAGGTGGTTGATTATGAGCAGAACGGTGATTATATCAAAGTTTGTACGGGTAAGGCTTCAACTATAAGTATGTCTTACAGTGGACCGATTATTCACTATGTGTGCAGTGGCAATTATATGTATCTTCCAGATGGATTTACGTATTATCCTGTGGCTGGAGTGAAGGATACAGAAGCGCTTATGGATCTATATATAGAGTCGACAACAGGCGGAGTATTCAATGATTTTGAATCGCTGTATAGGGTTTCCATGAATTATGATAAGCAACTGTATACTAATCTTGAATCTAAGGGAGATGGCTGTTACGAGGGAAAAGCACGTAGTTTGTTCTTCATGCATGGCGATACATATGAGCGTACAATTAAGGGCATAAGGTTTGTTCTTACTAAGTATCCTACTATGCCAAAGTATTATACGGAAGAATATCTTGAGAAACTTGCGGATATGTTAAATACTTTGGAAGCCGAATATAACCGTGGTCTTAATAAAAGGACAGTCTATTATCTTGAATATGAAGGCCTTTTTGGCACTTTTGAAAACAATTGTGTGACAGATGATCATATCATAATAGTCGGATCGAGAGTTGATATGATAGGGAATAAGATAAGGGAGGAACTTGAGAATGTTAGAAATTAAGGATTTGTCCGTAAAACTCGGAAAAAGCTTGATAATAGATAATCTTAGTATGAATCTTAACAAGGGGGTATATGGGCTATTGGGCCCGAACGGAGCTGGTAAAACAACACTTATAAGGTCGATAACTGGCGTATATCCGGTGAAGAATGGAACGGTAATGTGTGATGGTGAGCTTGTCGGCACAAAAAGCTATTATAAAAATCTCGGATATCTTCCTCAGAATTTTGGATTGTATAAGGATATGATGGTCTATGATATGCTCATGTTTATGGCAGCGTCTAAGAATGATAAGGAGAGCAGTGCTTCTGCTGATGTTATTAAGGCGCTTGAGACTGTAAATCTGAGTCATAAGAAGAATAGCAAGATAAGGACACTTTCTGGTGGTATGGTGAGGAGACTTGGCATAGCTAACGCACTTCTTGGAAATCCGAAACTTCTTATATTCGATGAACCGACCGCAGGGCTAGATCCAGAGGAGAGACTTCGATTTAGAGATCTTATCAAGGAAATCGGAAAGGACAGAATGATTATCATATCTACTCATATAGTATCTGATATCGAGGATACGAGTGATCATGTCATCGTATTCAATGCGGGACGAGTGCTTTTTATGGGCAGTTGTGCTGAACTTGAAAAAAGAGGTGAGGATTTTACTGAGACGAGCGGAAGTCTTCTTGAGAGGGGATATATATGTACTTTAAGAAATGCTTAAGAGAGCTGACCATATATTATGTGATTCCTTTTGTATTATTATGGGTTATAATACCGTGGTTGATGATATATGCTTATAAGGTTGAGGGTATCGAAGGCTATAAAACTGTTGTTATATGGCTTCAGTTATTGATTCCGGCGATAAGTATTGTATGGCCATTCTTAAGCGGTGGCGAGTTGATATCTGGTGATGGATGTGAACTTATGTATACATACAGACGTGTCAAGATAGAAAGATTTATTATTCCGTGTATAGTGCATATGATAGTTATGGTTCCTTTATTCATAATAGCGAATGAGCTTTTTGTGATTGAACATGTTTGGTATGAATATATCCGAGTTGCGATTGTATGCTTTGCGCTCATAGGCTTTTATTACTTTTTTTCTTATCAGACTGCTAATATTCTTGTGTCTACCATAAGTATTGTTGTATATATATCATTTTGTTTGTTCAATATGTCGAATGGTGGAATCTATAATTATATTGTGGCACAACCAGTTGATTTTGCACAGTTAAAAAGCAGATATATACCGATATTAGTTGCCGGATGTTTGTTTTATGTGGTTGGTGTGTGGAAAAATCTGACTTATAAAAAATTCAACTAAAAACAAAAAAATTTCTCTTGATTTTTTATCAGCCATATGGTAACATATCTTATTGTGATATATTATCTAATATCCTTGCTCCTTCACAAGGGAAGGGGCCATAAAGACCAAAAGGAGGTACAAAGAACAATGAACAAGTATGAGTTAGCAATCGTTGTAGGTGCTAAGGTTGAAGAAGAAGCCAGAACTGCAACTCTTGAGAAGGTTAAGAGTCTTGTAACACGTTTTGGCGGCGTTGTTTCTGAAGTTAAGGAAGCTGGTGTTAAGAAGCTTGCTTATGAGATTCAGAAGCAGAACGAGGGCTTTTACTATTTTGTTCGTTTTGAGGCAAATGCAGATGCTCCAGCTCAGATCGAGAGCACTCTCAGAATCATGAAGGATGAACTCCTCAGATTCCTTTGCGTCAGCGTAGAAGAGTAAAAGTAATCAGCAGCACTCTACAAGTAAGGAGATGATAAGATGAATAAAGTAATACTTATGGGAAGATTAACACGTAATCCGGATATAAGAGTGTCTCAGAATGACAGCGCAAGCAAGATAGCAAGATTCACTATTGCTGTTGACAGAAGATTTCAGAAGAATAACGATGGCCAGACTGCTGATTTTATCAGCTGTGTAGCTTTTGGTAAGACTGCTGAATTCATCGAAGGCTATGGTCATCAGGGCACTAAGTTTGTGGTTACCGGAAGAATCCAGACAGGAAGCTATACTAAGCAGGATGGAACTAAGGTATATACAACGGATGTAGTTGTTGAAGAAGTTGAATTCGCAGAGAGCAAGTCATCTTCAGCTTCAGGTGCTGAGGCTGCCGGCAGACCAAATCCTGCTAATGCTGTTGAAGGTTTTATGAATATCGATGACAGCGTAGAAGATGAAGGTATGCCATTTAACTAAAGTATGAGATTATATCAGGAGGAACAATTATGCCAAGTGCAAATGTTAAGTCAGACAAGGCTGAAGGTATGAGAAAGAGACCTGTACACAGAAGAAAGAAAGTATGTGCTTTCTGTGGTACAGCAGATGCTCGTATCGATTATACAGATGTAGCTACTCTTAAGAAGTATGTTTCTGAGAGAGGAAAGATCCTTCCAAGAAGAGTTACAGGCAACTGTGCAAAGCATCAGAGAGCAATCACTGTTGCTGTAAAGCGTGCAAGACATATCGCTTTGATGCCATATACAGTAGATTAATATTAGCTTTTAGATATAAAACAGTAATCATGTGAGTGTACGTGGTTACTGTTTTTTATTATTGTTATGATGTTAGCCGACATGAAAGGCTGTAAAAAACTATCAC
>DOVJ01000202.1 GCA_003520145.1 Eubacterium sp. | reverse complement strand
GTGATAGTTTTTTTACAGCCTCTTTATTATTTCTTCTTGAAGAATCCCTTCTTCTTTGGCTTTTCTTCGACCTTAGGGATATTGACTTTCCTAAGTGATTTGTAATCGGATATGTAGATACCGCTTACTGTAGCCTTAACTTCCTGCTTAACAGGGATAGAATCAAATATCTTATCATCACAGATGAGAGACATGACCTTCGGACCGACTTTAGCCTTAACGATAGGCATCTTGGAATTCCTGAATATCTTAGGTGTCTGTTCAAGAACCATAGGAGGAAGTCCTGCGTCCTTGAGCTTCATCTTCTTCTTGTCTATGATAAGAATATTCACATACTGCGCTGCTGCCTTGATCTGGGCCATAGTCTCAGCCTGCTTCTTGTTAAGCTTCTTACTGGCTACTACTATAAAGATTATACCTGCGATAAGTATAACGGCAACCACGATCAATAGAATTTGCCACCACTCCATAATAACACTCCTTGGGTTTATTTTTGCATTCGTCTTATATTGTACCATTAAAATGACGTTTTGAAAAGACATTTTTTTCTTGAATATTATATTGAAAAGTGGTATCATAAGTAGTGATTTTGAAAAAGTGAGGGCTTTATATGGATTTGAAGAGATTATATATAATGTGTATCGGCGGTGCGATAGTGATCACTGTTGTTTTTTCGATTCTTTATGGATCCTTGAGAGATAAGACAGGGCCTGTTATAACTGTCGGAAATACCGCAATCGTATATCATGAGGGTGATGACAGAGCGATTCTGCTTGAGGGCGTGACAGCTTATGATAAGAAGGATGGCGACGTTACAGATTCACTTATCGTGGATTCTATTGTGCCGCTTGAGACGGAAGGTAAGATGCGTGTGATATATGCTGCTAAGGATACTAAGAATAACGTATCTAAGTCTAGCAAGGTCATAACTTATATTCCACTTCCTGAGGAGGAGAAATCAGACGATGAGCAGAAGTAATAATCATCAGGATGCCAAAACAAGGGCGTATATTAAGAAGTACAACAGAGGAGATGACTTAAGCCTTAAGAAGCCGCTTAACGCGCTTGGCGCTGTGCTGCTTCTTCTGCAGCTTATCTTAAGTATAGTTTTCCTGTCACATCTTGACAAGATGGATGTGCTGCCGGTTAAGATCTTTTCGACGGTGTTTCTTATACTTCTTACAGCTTTTTTTGGATGTTTTTTGCTGGGACTTATAAAGAAGACCCGTATATTTTCACGTGTGCTTAGTGTCATCTTGGTTTTCTGTCTTGGCTTTGGAGTATTCTATACATCTAAGACTGTGGATTTTTTGAACCGCTTTAACAACAAGACCAAGACTCTCAGGAGCAATTATGTGGTTCTTGTGAAGGCGGGTGAGGATGTAGACCTTAAGAACGCGAAGTTCGCGATTGTCAACGAAGGCACTAACGTCATAAGAGACAAGGCTATTGCGCAGTACGAGAAGAAGATCGGCAAGATGAACAGTACATCTTATGGAACTGCAGTTGCTGCTGTGAAGGCACTCGTTGCTGACGAAGTTGATGCTGTATTTGTAAATGAAGCGCATCTTGTGGCTGTAAGAGAAGTCTATGACGATTTTGATAAGCGTTTTGCCATGAGTGAAGGAACTGCTATAACCACTGAGGTTGAGCAGAACACGAAGGACTATACGGCGCTTAAGAAGAGCTTTATCATCTATCTTGCAGGTAATGATGAAGAGGGCAAGCTTACTCAGACAGGCCGTACCGATGCGAACGTACTTATAGTTGTAAATCCTGTTATTCACAAGATTCTTCTTGTGTCTACACCAAGAGATGCTTATACTTATCAGCCGGGCATCACTCCTGCTGGATACAGAGATAAGCTTACTCATGCAGGTAATTATGGTGTAAGTTATACTATGGATACTATCGAGAATCTCTATGGTATAGATATAGACTATTATGCGAAGATCAACTTTACATCCATGGAGGATCTTATGGATGTTATAGGTCCTGTTACTGTTTACTCTGAGGATGAGTTCTGGTCATGGAATTATCCGGAAGAGCACTATGTAGTAGGTGATAACAAGCTCGATACCTCAAGAAGAGCTCTTGGTTTCCTTCGAGAGAGATATGGTCTTGTGGGCGGAGATTTCTCTAGAGGAAGAAACCATATGGTATTCCTGAAGGCTGTATTTAAGAAGATTATGTCACCTTCTATCATAGTTAACTATCTCGATCTTATTAAGGTAGTTGATAAGGCGGTTCTTTCGGATATCCCTACCAGTCTTCTTACTTCTCTTGCAAAAGAGCAGATAGATAAGAATTATAGCTGGGATATAGAGTCTATGGCTCCGAGCGGAACTCCTCAGTATGCTTACAGTTATCAGATCGGCGGCGAAGTATCTGTAACGCTGCTTGACGAAGATGATGTAGCTGAAGTATCTGAGAAGATCATAAGTTTCATGAATAAGAGATAAGGATATGCGTTATGCGAAGACCTGAATTTTTAAAGGAGGGTGGAGTCATCGGATTTGTGGCTCCATCCTTCGGCTGTAATATATCTCCCTATAAGGAGGCTTTTTCAAATGCTTTGGTGAAGTTTGACGCCATGGGCTATAAGACCAAGCTTGGACCTAATTGCTACAAGGGCGATGGCGTAGGTATAAGTACCAGCCCTGATGCTTGTGCAGCGGAACTCATGGAATATATGAGTGGCGATGAGGCAGATGTGCTTATAAGCTGTGGTGGTGGAGAACTCATGTGTGAGATACTTCCCTACATGGACTTTGATCGCTTATCTAAAGCAAAGCCTAAGTGGTTCATGGGTTACTCTGACAACACAAACTTTACTTTTTTATATACGACATGCTGCGATACGATGAGCATATATGGTCCGTGTGCTTCGACATTTGGCATGAGTAAGTGGCATGAAAGCCTTCATGACGCTATGGGGCTTCTTAGCGGTAAGAAGAGTTCTGTCGGAAACTATGAACTTTTTGAACTTGAGAGTCTTAAGTCGCCGGAAAATCCGCTTGCGCCATATCATGTGACGCAGAAGACACATTTGCTATGTGATGTAGGTCATGTGGCTATGGAAGGAAGAATCCTTGGCGGATGTATGGATTGTCTTGTTACTTTGCTTGGAACTAGATATGACAAGGTATCTGAATTCAATAGAAGATACAAAGATGATGGCGTGATATGGTATCTGGAAAGCTGTGATCTTAATCCTTTTGGGATAAGAAGAGCGATGTGGCAGATGAGAGAAGCTGGCTGGTTTGATATGGCTAAGGGTTTTCTCATAGGCCGTCCTTACCACTATGGTGAAGAGATGTTTGGACTTGATAATTATGAGGCTGTTAAGGGGATAATAGGAGAACTTGGGCTTCCGATCATTATGGATTGTGATATAGGGCATGTTGCACCGATGATGCCGCTTATCAACGGTGCATATGCCTGTGTAGAATATACAGATGGAAAATTAACTATTGATTATCAATTGGCGAGAGGGTGATATATGACTATATCATCCTTTTCTAGTATTACACGTCCACTTGGGATTATTACGTTAGAATTCCTGATAATAGCAACTATCTGTATGTTGAGGCTCTTCTCGACTGAATAGATGTTGCTTCCTGAGTATGGACATGGGTCATCCATGAGAAGGGTTGGAATCTTCTTTGCTCTTACTCTTGCTTCGGCTTTCTGCATAGACTGATAATTCTCGACAAAGCCGGCTGATATGATACCTGTGGGGATGGCGATAACGCCTGCGCCGAGGATGACTATGATTATGCTTAGTATCTGA
>DOVJ01000105.1 GCA_003520145.1 Eubacterium sp. | reverse complement strand
GTCCGAGCCGCGTTAGCGGCGAGTTTTCGCGGAGCACTTGCTAATAGGCGACTTGCAAAGAGATAGAAATCTTGACGTGTCCTAGTGATAGTTTTTTTACCGCCTCATTAACGCCCATCACTATATGCCTGAGCTTCTCTCATCACATAATTCAGATGGTAAAGCATAACCATCGTTACAACGAATATTACAATAGCCACCACCAAAACAAACGGTACTATAATTAAGCCTCCGCCCAACATAGCAATTATTGCGGACATAACGATATATACCTTCAAGCAACTCTTGATAGCCTGCGCTCTTGAGTGATCACCCATATATGCAGCTATCTTTGCCGCGATAGAGAATAACTCATTGAATATCACAATGCTAAAAATCGTACTAAGAAAGCTGATCATAAGAGTGAAAAAGTTAATTTCCATCGGTATAAAACCAATAATATTAAACACGATCATCGCTACTGACAATCCACTGACTAACGACTTATTAATTCCAAAATCTTCGAAGCATTCAAGTGAGATTAATATCATCACCCAGCCGATCATATCCGGTATGATATCTATGTGATTAATATTGAAATCCAAAAAAATCAAAAGGCATCCCCAGAAGATATTCTTCAGGCCTCTAGCTGCGCTGCCCATGCTTACATACCCATTATCCATCATAACCCCCCTTTAACTAATACATCGGTCGCGATAGCCAGACTAATGTTACAGTCCTGTTGCCTCATCTACCCCAAGCATTATATTCATGTTCTGAACTGCAGCACCTGACGCACCCTTTCCAAGGTTATCAAAAAGTGATGTTACGATAACCTGTTCTGAATTACCAGATACTACAAGCTTAAGCTTATTAGTGCCAGCAAGTGTATTGGCATATATGGTGTTACCAAGATCCTGATAAGGAATAACTTCCACGAAGTGCTCGTCCTTATAGTATTCAGCAAGTCTTTCATAAACTTCATCCATACCACCAGCTACACCTGTAACAGGAACTGTTGTTGCCATACCCTTATAATAATCATCTACAACAGGAACGAATATCGGAGCCTTCTTAAGACCGCACACCTTAACCATCTCCGGCAGATGCTTGTGCTTAAGTCCAAGTCCGTATATTCCAGGAGAATTGCGAAGTTCTCCCTTATCTTCTCCCTCATAATCAGCGATCATCTTCTTGCCGCCGCCCGAATAACCGGTAAGAGAAAAGCACGAAAAATCATAATCATCAGGAAGCAAACCCATCTTAACAAGTGGCGCTGCTATTGCTATGAAACCTGTAGCGTGACAGCCAGGATTTGCAACCCTCTTTGAGGCTGCAATCTTCGCTCTCTGCTCTTTGGAGAGTTCCGGGAAGCCATAGGTCCAATCGTCTGATGTTCTGTGTGCTGTTGACGCATCGATAACCTTAACATCAGCATTTGATATGAAGGATACAGCTTCTCTTGCGCCATCGTCAGGAAGACATAAGAATACGATATCAGCGTTGTTAAGGTATTCTTTTCTCGCATCAGCGTCATGTCTCTTATCTTCAGGAATCCTCATAAGCGTAAGATCATCACGCTTGCCGATCCTGTCATATATCTGAAGACCGGTAGTACCGCTCTGTCCGTCTATATATACTCTCGTCTTCATATCCATCTCCTGTTACTTAGACTCGCTGCTAAGGAATGTATGTACAAGTGAAGCAAATGTACCGCCAACCATAGGTGCTACGATGAAGATCCAAAGCTGCTTAAGAGCGCCAGTGCGTCCAGCAATAGCCTCAAGTACTGCAGGAGCGATAGATCTTGCAGGGTTTACAGAAGTTCCTGTAAAGTGGATACCAAAAAGATGAACAAGTACAAGTGCAAGACCGATAACGATACCTGCTACTCTTGAATATTCGCTCTTAGAAGTAACTCCAAGTATAGTGAATACAAATATGAATGTAAGTACAAGCTCTATAAGGAATGCTGCGAGCATAGCCTTGCTGTCACCATATACGTCAACAAGATACTTGCTTGAAGTATTGCTGCCAAGATACTTGAATGTGCCAAGGCATACGCCAAGGAAAGCAGAACCGGCAAAAGCACCAAGTATCTGAGCGATAACATAACCAACGAAATCCTTAGCAGTCATCTTCTTAGATACAAGCATCGCAACAGAAACTGCAGGATTTACATGACAACCTGAGATATTGCCTACAGAATAAGCCATAGCTACGATAACCAAGCCAAAAGCAAGAGAAGTAGCCACATATCCGGCATTGTCATAGCAAGTCATATGAGCCACGCCACAACCAAGCAAAACAAGTACAAAAGTTCCTATGAACTCAGCAACATATTTTTTCACGTCTTTCATCTTTTAATAACCTCCTCTGGTTCTTCATGAAAAAATGCATAAATGTATACATACATATGACCCCGATCATGACGCCAAAGCTGTCAAGCAGCACGTCCATAAGCATACACGCCCTCCCGGGAACAAAATATTGATGTATCTCATCCGTCACGGAATATAACATTCCGATCGTAAAAGGTCTTATAAGACCTCTTGAAACTGCAGCACATAAGCATAACCCAAGTATGAGATATTCTGTAAAATGTGCTGTCTTGCGCACCACATACGTGATACTTTCTACTTCCATATCTATCTGTGCTTCAGTCATATCTTCATAATCTCTGTAAAAATGCTTTACTATGAATCGCCCTATCCTCCCACTATCGCTAGAGGACTTCGTGGCATCTCTTGCAGAGAATATGAATATCAAAAGCATAACAAGAAAACTTAAGGCGATAAACACCTTCCTGAAGGTCGTCATATCACTTATCCTTGACCACCTTATTAAGAACATCTATCTCCTGGTTGCTTAAGAGCTTTTCTGCATCTATTATAACAGCCAGACCCACATCAAGATGCGCTATTCCAGTCACATAATCGTTGTTCTTATTAGTGCATATGATCGGCAATTCCTGATAACTCTCGTCCTTGATATCTCTGATATCTTCAACGACATCAACCATAAGAGCGAGTCTCTCACCATGACACAGCACTATGATGAACTGCTCTTCTTTGATATTGAAGTCAGGTCCTGTCTCCTTGTGCTCCTTCTTACGCAGATTGTAAACTGGGATTATATCTCCTCGTATGTTTATAAGTCCGTCAACACAGCTTACGGCATTGGGTACAGGTATGATCTCGTTGTATAACTCAATACCCTGCACAGCATTTATATCTATGCCGTATATCTGATCTTCTATTCTGAATATAACAGGTTTGATATTAGCCATAATTATTCCTCGCTTTTATCAGAATTGATCCACTTAAGATAAGCTCCTATAAAATCATCTAATTTGCCGTCCATGACAGCATCGACATTGCCCGATTCATAATTAGTCCTATGATCCTTGACCATAGTATAAGGCTGCATAATATAGCTTCGTATCTGACTTCCCCAGGCTATCTCTCTGACCTCGCCCTTGATATCAGACTGCTTCTTAGCGTTAGCCTCCTCCTGAAGGAGCATGAGCTTAGCCTTCAACATCTGCATAGCCTTATCCTTGTTCTGATGCTGAGAACGTTCATTCTGACACTGAACCACGATACCTGTAGGCAAGTGAGTGATTCTTATGGCAGATGAAGTCTTGTTGATATGCTGACCACCTGCACCACTCGCACGATAAGTATCGATCCTCAAGTCATCCGGATTGATCTCTATATCGATATCTTCTTCTATATCCGGCATGACATCGCAGGATA
>DOVJ01000005.1 GCA_003520145.1 Eubacterium sp. | reverse complement strand
GGAGAAGGCTTCGCACCTTGTACTCCTAGCGCTGTTATGAGGATCCTCGAGCATTATGATGTGGATCTTACAGGTAAGGAAGTTGTTGTTGTGGGCAGAAGTCTTGTGGTTGGTAAGCCGCTTGCTATGATGCTTCTTGCAAAGAATGCAACTGTTACTATATGTCACACGAAGACTAAGGATATGGCTGAAGTAACAAGAAGAGCCGATATAGTTATCGTGGCTGCCGGTAAGGCTGGAGTTATAGGCAAAGAGCATGTAAGAGAAGGACAAATCGTCATAGATGTCGGTATCAATGTGGATGAGAACGGCAAGCTCTGTGGCGATGTGAGATTCGATGAGGTAAGTGAAGTAGTGGATGCGATAACACCTGTTCCTGGTGGCGTAGGTGGTGTTACAACTTCTATTCTTGCTTCTCATCTGTTGTAAACAGGAGGTGTTTTTTATGAGCATTAAGGTTGGTCATATTAAGATTGGTGAAGGTCAGACTAAGGTATGTGTTCCTATCGTAGGAGAGACTTACGAGGAGATTGGTGAGCTTACATCGAAGGTCAGGGATTGTGGCTGTGATATCATAGAGTGGAGAGCTGACTGGTTTGAGGATTATCGCAACATAGATCATATCCTTCAGGTTCTCGAGATGATGAGAGAGAGAATCATAGATATGCCGCTTATATTTACCATGAGAACTATGGGTGAAGGCGGTAAGGCAGATCTTACATATGAGGAGTATGAGGAGATTCTTCTTGATGTGGCAAGAAGCGGTCTTGCTGATATGATAGATGTCGAGTGCTTCATAGATGAGCGCGTGTCTGAGCTGAATGAGAAGCTTAAGGAAGAAGGCGCTATAGTTGTGGGCTCTTATCATGATTTTGAGAAGACTGACAGCACTGAAGAGTTAAAGGAAAGGATGAGAAAAATCGTAGGTAAGAACAGTGATATAGTTAAGATTGCTGTTATGCCTAACACTAAGGATGATGTTGTGAATCTTCTTAATGCTACATTTGACATGACTAAAGAGACTGACAAGCCTCTTATAACTATGTCTATGGGCAAGCTTGGCGCTCTTAGCCGCATAAGCGGCAACATATTCGGCAGCAGTGTTACTTTCGGTAATTATGTGACTGCTTCTGCACCTGGTCAGATAGGCGTCATAAAGCTTGAAGATATACTAAAGACTATATAAGAAGGATAGTAAGATGAAGGAATTAAAACCAAAACTTTTTACATGCATGAAGGGGTATAATGGCAAACAGTTCACAAGTGATGTTATATCAGGTATCATAGTTGCTATCATAGCATTGCCGCTTTCTATAGCTCTTGCGATCGCATCTGGTGTAGGCCCTGAGGAAGGTCTATACACTGCGATTGTTGCGGGATTCTTGATCGCTTTTTTCGGTGGAAGCAGGGTTCAGATTGCGGGACCGACAGCAGCATTTGCTACGATAGTTGCCGGAATAGTTGCTAAGAACGGCATGGATGGGCTCATAGTAGCGACCATACTTGCAGGTATCATACTTGTATTCATGGGTATATTCCACTTTGGAAGTCTCATAAAGTATATACCATATACCATAACTGTCGGCTTTACCGCTGGTATAGCTGTTACTCTTGCGATAGGACAGATGAAGGACTTCATGGGTCTAACCTTTAAGAAGTCTGTTATAGAGACTGTTGATAAGGTTGAGCAGATATGTACTAACATGGATACCTTTAATGCCACTGCTTTTTTGATCGGCGTACTTGCGCTTGTTATACTTATCGTATGGCCTAAGATTCCTGTTGCAAGTAAGATTCCTGCATCTTTGATAGCTGTTGTGGTTACTGCTGCAATCGTAAAGATAGCAGACCTCGATGTCAATACTATAGGTAAGCTTTACGAGATCAGTTCTAAGATCAAAGCTCCGCATATGCCTGATGTAAGCTTTTCTGTGATCAAGACACTTCTTCCGGATGCATTTACCATAGCTTTGCTTGCCGGTATTGAGTCGCTTCTTTCCTGCGTTGTATCTGATGGTATGATAGGAAGCAAGCACAGACCAAATGCTGAGCTCATAGGACAGGGTATCGGCAATATTGGATCTGCTC
The DNA here is from genome assembly GCA_003520145.1 of Eubacterium sp. Taxonomy (GTDB): domain Bacteria; phylum Bacillota; class Clostridia; order Lachnospirales; family Lachnospiraceae; genus UBA9775. The sequence goes on along the minus strand of DOVJ01000005.1, from coordinate 1,264 downwards.
TTTTCGGTGGTATTCCTGCGACTGGCGCTATAGCCAGAACTGCAGCCAACGTAAAGAACGGCGGTAGAACTCCTGTTGCCGGCATGGTTCACTCTGTTGTGCTTCTTTTGGTTCTTATGTTCCTCATGCCGTATGCAGGTCTGATCCCTATGCCGGCTATAGCAGCCATACTTTTCATGGTTGCATATAATATGTGTGGTTATAAGGAGTTCTTCAAGATTATCAAGTCTGCGCCTAAGATGGATGTACTCGTTCTTCTCGTAACATTTGTACTTACGGTTGTATTCGACCTCGTAGTTGCTATCGAGATCGGTGTTGTACTCGCGGCTTTCCTCTTCATGAAGAGAATGTCAGACACTGCATCTGTTACAGGTTGGAAGTACATAGATGATGAGGGTGACGAGGATGCGAATGATAAGGATGCTATAGGCCTTAAGAGAGTTCCTAAGAACACTCTTGTATATGAGATTATGGGACCTATGTTCTTCGCGGCTACGGATATGTTCCTTGAGCTTAATCTCGATCCGACGATTGATTGTATCGTACTTCGTATGAGAGCGGTGCCGGCGATGGATGCATCTGCACTTCATACTTTCTTTGGAATACTTGATTCCTGCAACAAGAAGAAGATCACTTTGGTGTTCTCTCATGTTAATGAGCAGCCGCTTAGTATGATGAAGAAAGCCGGTTTCTATGATAAGGTTGGTGCAGAAAACTTCTGTGCTAATATAGATGCAGCGCTTGAGCGTGCTGGCATGATAGTTAAGTAAAGAGCACTTGTCTTTACGAGTATTGACATATGTGTTATAATAATACTTTAGAGGCTTGAAAACCTACTATTAGATAATTCGGAGGTTGTTATGACTAAGATAGATATTATATCAGGATTTTTGGGAGCAGGTAAGACTACATTCATCAAGAAGCTTCTTTCTGAAGCATTTTCTGGCGAGCAGGTTGTTCTTATCGAGAATGAATTCGGTGAGATCTCCATAGATGGTGGTTTCTTGAAGGATGCCGGAGTAGAGATCAAGGAGATGAGCCAGGGCTGTATCTGCTGTTCACTCGTTGGTGATTTCTCTTCTTCACTTAAGGAGGTTATCGCTTCATATAAGCCGGACCGTATCATAATCGAGCCATCCGGCGTAGGTAAGCTTTCTGATGTTATATCTGCAGTTAATAAGGTTGCAGCAGATCAGGAACTTATGCTTAACGCTACTGTAACAGTTGTGGATGCTGTGAAGTGCAAGATGTATATGAAGAACTT
>DOVJ01000130.1:6427-10419 GCA_003520145.1 Eubacterium sp. | reverse complement strand
CTCATTGACGAGCCTGCGAAGCCTGTCGGGGCAATGGCTGTCAGAATAATGAAGATGATACGTGTATGTGAATTACTTTAATGATGTACCGGGAATTCCTTTTATTTTGTAATGAGGAGATTTTGGCGAATCAGATGACAAAGTTTCTGCCATTAAACAGACACTATTCAATAATGTCTTGTTTAAGTGTATCGCATTATTGCTGTGGTGTCAATTATTTCTTGAGTCGTCATGGGGAAGTGGAGTTTCTACAACAAAAGGATACTTTAATTATTGTATTGATTCCGATGATTCTTATGATGATTATGTCTATGTGGAAAAAATTCAAGTAAGTATGAGTGCATATGGCAATATCATTGGTAATTTCACTATAGCATATCATTATCATGATGTCGATAACAAGAATCAATAGATTAAAGTTTTCCCCCCTCGCATCCGAAATATATACAAAGACAGAAACAGTGGACTTGTTACTAGTACGCGAGGAAAAAGCTATGAATATACACATGAATACTAATCTTAATTCTATACAGGGCGCGTCTTTGGTCGTTGACAGGAGCACCGCAGAAGATGTTAATAGTGGCACGCTTCAGATCGTGGAGTCTATGGCTGTAAACCATGGCTTTTCGAAGGTCGGAGTCAACACTATGGGCGTTGATGCTATGCCTGAAGGCGCGGACTTTGCATCTGTCATCAAGTCGCAGGCTTCCTTGGTTAAGGATAACATGACTAATATCATGAATAAGCTCTCCATAAGTGATGTGAAGAAGATGGATGAAGAGGGCGAGGGGTATAACGAGAAGGATGTAGACGAAGTTGTAGATGTTGTCAAGCGTATTAAGATCATGCTTGCTACATACTGCGATGATTATATTCCTATGGGTTCTCTTGATGTGGAGGATGTTAAGGGCGAGTGCGACAGCGCTATGTTGGCTGCGAAGGTCATGAAGAAGCTCTCATCTTACGATATGCCTGTTACTAGGGATAACGTAAGGAAGGTAAGTGAGACGGTTCGTGAGTACAGCGAACTTAAGCCTCTTAGTGAGGCAGGTAAGAGATATATGATTTCTAAGGGGCTTGAGAGCGATATCCATAACATGTATCTATCTTCAAGTATAGGCGATTCATATATGGGAGTGGCAGATGCCATTACCACAAAGGATCTTGAGAACCTTAGACCTCAGATCGCAGAAAAGCTTAAGACTGCGGGCTTTGAACCTGATCCGCAGAATATGGTCAACGCCGAACTCATCCTTAAGGAAGGCAAGGGAATCGACGCGAAGAATATGGCGATTCTTAAGGAAATCGATGAATATGATTATTCTCTTAGCGAGGATGATGTTATAGACTTAACTGTTAGATCGCTTGCAAGGGATAGTAAGATAGCGCCGTCAGAAGATAAGCTTATGGCTGATATCCAGAAGAGACGCGATATCATCATGGATTCCGGAATCGAGAAGGTACTTGATATAGTAAATGCTTCAAAACCTCTTACTGTAGAGAATCTATCAGAGGCTACCAAAAGCCCTGTCGCTGAAGCTTATGATGAAGCGAAGAAGGCGCAGTATATCGAGAGCTATACTTATCTGGTCTATGCAAAGAGTAGTCTCTCTGTTGCTAATCTCTACAGGCTTGAGTCGCTTGGCATAGATACAGCTTCGGTATCTCTTAAGGATATGACAGATAAGGTATTCGAACTTGAGAAGGATAGTGCTGTCGCTGTCACGGTTAAGGAACTTCTGTCGGATACTCCTCTTAATACGATAGCAGAGCTCTACGACAAAGAAAAGACGGTTGATACATATGTGAAGACCGGTCTTAAGCTTAAGTTTGAGATGTCTGTTGCACTTAAGAGCTATGAGACTATGGGAACTGAGATAAGATCTGATCTTGGCGATAATCTTAAGAACGCAGTGGCAGGAAGTGCTTCACTTCTTCTTAATATGGGACTTGAGGATAGTTCTGAGAACATGGCTGCTCTTAAGATCATATCTTACAGTCAGCTTGAATTAAGTGCTGCCAATGTGTCCGCCATATCGAAGGATTACGCCGATGTGCGCAATATAATCGATAACATATCGCCTAAGCTTGTATACGAGCTCATAAGTGAGGGCGAGGATATATGGGGTATGGATATCGGAAAACTCAGCAAGAGAGTTGATGAATACGGAAGGAAAGCGGATAAGGACGATTATGCGAAGTTCTTGTACAAGCTTGATAAGGACGGTATAGACAGTGCTGTCAGACAGGAGTATATAAGGGTTTACAGAGCATTTGACAGGATGAGAAGAGATGATGCAAAGAGCCTTGGCGATGTGATAAGGCAGGGAAAAGCGCTTACCACCACGAATATCATAAGCGCTTATGTGTCAAGAAAAGATGCGAAGCTTGATATCTATACAGGTGAGACTTACAGAAGCATCGACTATGATTATCTTGGGAAGCTTAGTGACAGTGAGACGCCATCAGAGTATTACGAGGAGAGGTACGAGGAAGTTAAGGAAGCGCTTAGCATGGATTCTTCTGTAGTTGAAGAGCTTCTTCGCTATGACCTGCCAGTAACAGTTGATAACCTCTTAGCTTCATACAGGACGCATGACAGAGCATTTTTCGAGAAGCTTGAGCGCGATGATGAGGAGGTGTCTGAGCGTCTTAGCGATATCGTTGATGTGATGGATGATGAGGAGGCGCTTAACAGGGCTTATGATGAGGCGCTTGAGCTTGCTGATAGCAAGCTTCGCAACAGCGTATCGCTTGAGCTTGATCAGATAGTACAGAATCTGTCGTTCATCGGGAAGAAGCGTGGCAGAGAGTATCAGATTCCGCTTAAGCGTGGTGATGAGCTGGTCAATGTTAATCTTAAGGTCGTAAGCGGTGCCGATAAGGGCAGGCTCTCAATAAGCTTCAGCGCTGAGGGAATGAAGCTAAGCTCTGATATAAGAGTGACGAGTAATAGTGTGCAGGCACTGGTCGTATGCGAGGATGAAAGGATGGCAAGCCTTGTGCGTGAGCGTGAGAGTGCTGTCATAGACAGCCTTGTTGAAGCAGGCTTTAGTAATAACAGGGTTGATGTGACCACCTCGTCACAGATGATAGATATCATGGAAGAGTATACCGGAAGCTATGAAGAGGGGACTCTGAAGCTCTATAAGGTTGCGAAGATATTTATCGAGGAGATAGCAAAGAGTTAATTAAAAGGACATATGTTCCGATACATATATCAAACAGAACATAATTACAAGGAGGTAGCCGATGAAGATAAATACCAACATATCAGCGATCATATCCAATAAGGAACTTAATAAAACTCAGGGAAATCTTCGTAAATCCTTAGAGCGTCTGTCTAGTGGCTATAAGCTCAATCACGCCAAGGATGATACAGCAGGTATCGCTATATCGAACAGGATCAAGAGCCAGATAAGGGGTCTTGACAAGGCGGGACAGAACGCATCTGACGGTATGTCGGTTCTCGATACAGCAGAAGGCGCTCTCGATGCGATCCATCAGATCCTTCAGCGTATGAACGAGCTTGCTGTTCAGGCAGCAAACGATACTAATACAAACACAGACAGAGCTGCCATCCAGTCCGAGATCAACGCTCTTTCTAAGGAAATCGACAGAGTTTCCAAGGATACTGAGTTCAACATGCAGAATCTTCTTGATGGCAATCTCTCGAGAAGAGCATACTCTGATACAGACGGCGTTAGCGTATCTTATATGTCAACCGACATGCCTGTCGGAAAGTATCAGTTTTCGGTCACGGAAGACCCAAAGCATGCGGAATATACGGGTGGTGCTATAGATACAGGCGCATTTGCCGCAGGCGTTACAGAGGAGATGGCCGGCGTTATAACTATCAACGATTATACCCTTAACGTGCCAAAGGGCGCTACTCTTGATGAAGTCAAGAACATCATACAGGAAGCCGCCAACAACACCAATGCACTTTTAGATGTGTCAGATCCGTCTAAGATCAGCATCTCTTCAAAGGC
>DOVJ01000130.1:0-6314 GCA_003520145.1 Eubacterium sp. | reverse complement strand
GCTCTCGGTATGAGTGCTACAGAAGTCAGTGGCTCGGATGTGAAGGTTAATCTCGTGACGGGCGAGCCAAGCTTTGATGAGTCTGCTACCTATACAACCGACGGGAACTTAGTAAATGTTAAGGCTAAGAACGGGTTTGAGCTTAGATTCTTCGTAGAAGGCGGAACGGAAAGCTCTACGGCAACTCTTGACGTAACTAACTACGGTATGATGTCTGTTCACGTAGGCGCTAACGAAAACCAGGAGATCATGGTCGATCTGCCTGAAGTGACGACAAAGACACTTGGACTCGAGAATCTGAATGTCATGACATTTGCACTTGCGAGCGATGGTATCAACAAGATAGGTCAGGCTCTTGACTTCGTATCACTTACTAGATCAAGACTTGGTGCTTATCAGAATCGTATGGAATACTCGAAGTCGAACATAGATGTATCTTCAGAGAACTTGACATCGGCTCTGTCAGTTATCATGGATGTAGATATGGCAGAAGAGATGACTGAATATACACAGCAGAACATACTTTCACAGGCTGGTATATCGATGCTTTCGCAGGCGAACGAAAGACCTGAGAATGTGTTGCAGTTGCTGCAGTAATCACAGATTGAGAGAAAGAAGGGGTGATCGGAATGGATGAAAGAGAGACAAAGGCATATACAAGCAGGATAGCGGCAGCAACAAGGACTGAACTCATCGTTATCATGTACGAGATTACCAAGGATTATATCCTTTCCGGTATCAACGAATACAAGGGTGGCAATACGGAGAAGTTCAAGTATGAACTTAAGAAGGCAAGACAGTTTGTCAACGAGCTTAATTCCGCGCTCAACACCCAGTATCAGATATCAGCGCAGTTGTCAAAGCTTTACATGTTCATAAACAGAACGCTTCTCAATGCTATTCTTAGACTTGATATCTCGGAGTTGGATAGAATTATCGGCATACTTGACAAATTGAGAGAAGCGTTTATAATAGTAGCTAGTAAGGATGAATCCGGACCTGTTATGCAGAATGTTCAGCCTGTGTACAGCGGCCTTACTTATGGCAGGGATTCACGAGGCAACGAGACTACTCAGGAGACCTCTACAAGAGGCTTCAGAGTGTGACCTCATTACTACATGAAAGGAGAGTCTGCCTAATGGCAGCATAATAAGATGGGGAAAACAACAGTTGATTATCTATGGAGAGACAGAAAGAGAACATTCCTTGGACTTCCTTGGTCATTCACGATCTATAAGCTTACTGAGGATCGTTTGATGGTTAAGACAGGATTCTTCAATACCAAACAGGAGAATGTTATGTTGTATCGTATCCAGGACTGGACTTTATCAAGGACCTTCGGTCAGATGATATTCGGACTTGGAACTATAATATGCAACACTGCAGATAAGACATCGCCTATTCTTAAGATAGAGAATATAAAGAATTCTACAGGTGTTATGAAGGTACTGTCAGATACTGTAGAGAAAGAGAGAGAAAGAAGAAGAGTATCTTCAAGAGAAGTTATGGTTGGCGGAGATTATGACGACGACCATGATGATCATGTATTCTAAGATTGATTGTGATAATGATATAAGAATCCACCTCCATTCTGGTGTAACTGTCAGATGAGGGTGGATTTTTTGCAATCTTATTGTAACAGAATATCGGCAAGAAAACAATGATGATTCAAAGCAATTCTTGCCGATACATGTAGAGACATTGTGTTGATAAAATTTAATCCGCATAAGCAGGGCAGAATTGGTAAGATTGGTAGGAAAGGTAAGAATAGTAGGCAAAGAAACGTGTTAACCACGCGGTTTTGTTCAAAAAATGTATTGACATTTTTTACTTTTTGGTCTATAATATAATCATGGTAATACAAGTCGACTTTTTTAACTTGTGTGCTACGCGCGTGCACCTCCTTTTATATCAGTCGGAGGTCTAGATATGAATACAATTTTTGAACAAATCAGTGAATTTTTGGGAGATAACGGGATTGAGTGTGAGTATTGTACTGACAGGGTACCAGGTTATCTGAATGTGGGTAATGCAAAGCATAAAACTGAGAGGATACAGTTTTGGCTTCATGGTACTTGTGGAGTATGCATGTGGGTAGGAAGAGATATGCATCCATGGTATGAGGAGGCTATTCTTTCTCCTTATGTATGGGTATTCAAGAAAACTCAGGATTCTGAGGTTCGTCTTAAGTTTGTGGATGTCGATGCTTTGAAAGTTTTTCTGAAAAAAACACTTGAAATTATATAAGTAATGCAAAAAAAGTGTTGACAAATAATAGTAGAAGTAATATAATTAGTATAAGGCGAGTGGTACCACAGCGAGTGGTACCACAATTTTCTTTTATTTTTCTGGTACCACGAAGTGGGTATATGTGCAGACCGGGTGTGAGCATAGAGCGTATATATCTCATAATAATGATACAAGGAGATTTAGAAGAATGAAGAAGATTTTCGTTTTTTTGGGTGTGTTAAGCACTGTTTTTGTGCTTGGACAGGATTGTCAGGCATCGTCTTTCAAAGCTATACTTGGAACATGGGATAAGTATGCTATTACAGGCAGATTAAGGTATTCAAATCATACGCATATGAAGTGTACACATGGTAATATCTGGGGTGGTGCATATGATTTTGATACTAGAACATTTATAGTCGGATCTGGTGGTTGGCTGAATGGTAAAGGTGCTGAAAAAGATTGGTATGATTATGACAACTGGTATGGATATAATGGTGAAAGAGGTTATATCGAGAAGAATTCTCCTCTTGCAACTGGTTGGATAGTTATAGAGAACTGATAATATCAAGAGGCGCCCGGGATATGCCGCCTCTTTTTTGTGGGATTGTGAGGATGGTATGGATTTAAAAGAGAATATTAGAATATGGATTCAAAGAATTCTGATGTTTGTTGTAACCATGGGACTTGGCTTTTGCGTATATGTTGCAGTCAGGTGTATAGAACTGAGGCAGGATTTCAAGAGGCTTAATATATATGGTAAAGATACTTATGTTGTAATGAGTGATGGTGGTGATTATGATGCTGATGTTTTTACCAAAGAAAGCTATGATGCACTTGGGCTTGAGTCCATGGGGATTAATTATCATGAACGTAAGACCAGTGTATATGGCGAGGTTATAAAATATTACTTTGTACCTAAGTATGAAGATAGTGTTTTTTGCTTTTATTATTCAAGAAGTGGTCCGACTGCAACATACAGTGGTTTGTGGTTGAATTGTGATTCTTGGTTAAAGAGTGGTAGAAAAGGGCGTAATGCCAATGAGGTTGTTACGCTTTCCAATCATAAGCTTGGGGAAAAAGTTGATGTGGATGGCCGTAATGTGGAGGTTGTTGGAATTCTTCGCGATATGAGTAATGTGCCGGTTAATCAGTTCGATATTTTCTGGGGACGTGTAAGCGCTGATAAACATGCTGATGTGTTCTTTTTCACAGACAGTGTAAGTTCATATAAGGAAAAACAGGCTGAACAAGGTAGTAATGGAGAAGCTATCTTTGATTATAGTAAGATAGATTTGTCAGACATAAAAATTCTTGAGAGTATAGGTATAGTTAAGAGTTTGTCGTCGTGTTATCCTATGAACGGTAGTGTAGGAGTGTATATATTGCTGTTGTTTCCGATAGCGATGGGTTATCTTCTGTACAAGAGATGGGTGGCTTATATAGATGTGCTGTATGATTGTGGCAAGTGCACGAAACAAAAACTGGTTATTATGACTTTGTTTTGTTTTTTAATAGGGCTTGCTATGTGTGGTTTTGGCTTTGATCGCTGGATGTTTGTGGTGACTTTACTATCACATGTTTTGGTTTGGGTGTTTTTACTGTTTAATTCAGAGGTGAGGGATGAAGTTATTAATCAGATATAAGTGGATGATTCTTTTGTATGTACTGCTTTCTACTTACAGTATATGCAAGATAATGAATGAAGCGAGGCATTATACCAACTTGTATAGGGGGACTGCGTTCTATGCTGTAAGTTCTGCGGCTTTCATATACTTTGCTGGGCTTTTTTTGATAGTTCTTTATATAACAGCCAGGTATACGATATCGGGCTGTAGAGAATTGTGTTTTGGTATATATGGGGCAGCTAATCTTTCGTATATGTGGCTTTTTAGCGTACTTAATCTTGTGTATGGTATTGTCTTAAGCTTTGCATATATACATATGCTTAAAGATAATATCAGAGTTGATAAAGTTTATGCGGGCTGCATTATTGAATGTATTCTGATACATTATGTTCTTCCGGGATTTGTGGCTGTGCTTATGGGCTTTTTGATAGGGTATATAAAGAATCTGAAGATATCGGCGTTCATAGCATTTATCGCGCTTTTTTTCACGAGCACTTTTTTTAAGAGCTTAGTGGAGAACAAACTTGTTGATTCGCGTATAAAGATTATTCTTGAAAACCTTAACCTCTTTCAGGATCATGATAATCGGTTTAACTTCATGATTCTTGATAATATACAGCCATATAAGTGGGGTAAGATTATCGGAATAATATGCCTGTTTTTTGTTCCTTTGGTGATTTTTTTTCAAAGAAGATTCAGGAAGATGACGGTGACAATTCTGCTTGCGGGATTTGTTATTGGAGAGGTTGTGTACCTAAGACCTGTCAGCAGGATTCAGGAGCAACATCTGGTACTTAATTATGATCTGTACTATCATCTTAATCCTGTTACTGATTCGCTTGATGAGAAATCGCCTTTTGTCATACAGGAATATGATCTTGATCTTAAGTTCACTGATATTATTAACGCAGTTTGCGAGGTTACTCTTGAAGATGACGCTGCGGGCGAATATACATTTACCTTATATCATAATCTGAAGCTTAAGTCTGTTTTGGTTGATGGTAAGAAAGCTGATTACAGGAGATATACTGATTTTGTCACTGTGAACAGACCAAAGGGTGCTAAGATCACCTTTGTATATTATGGCAATGTGGATTACTGTATGGTGGATGATAAGTATGTGTATGTACCTGAAGAGATGCCGATATATCCGGTTGCTGGAAAAAGGATGATATCCGATGGCGCATTAAACGGGATGATGAATGATTATAGGTCGCATATGAAGGTTAAGCTTAATCGTTCGGGTGTGTATTCGAATCTTACAAAGACCGGAAAAAATATATATGAAGGCGATGTATTCGGTTTGTATTTGTTGAAGGCCGATGTAAGAGAGGTTGAATGCGACGATTATACTTTACTCGTGCCGGAGCATCTGTGTGATGATTGTGTGGGGGATGATGATAAGAACAGAGAATATGCTCAAATGCTTGTGACAAAACTTAAGGAACGAGGTTGTCTTGATGAATCGCCGTCGATAGTCTGTCTGTGCAGTAGTTATACTCCGTTAAAAACATCAGGTCATGTGGGAGATGGATATATAGAGATTAATTCTTTGGCGATAAAGAGAGATGTTGAGAATACGGTTGATATGTTGCTTAAGCAGTATGAAGCACATATGGATTATGATGAGTTGGAGGAATGAATATGCTTAAGGTTAAGAATCTTACAAAAGGTTTCAGGCATAAGAAAATCTTCGAGGACCTGTCTTTTGAACTTGATGACGGAATATATGGTTTCCTTGGACCGAACGGTGCTGGTAAGACTACTCTTATAAGGTGTATATGTGGCATATATAAGCTGAAAGAAGACGTTATAACATATGATGATATGAAGGCGGGAAGTAAAGGCTATATCAGAGAACTTGGCTATCTGCCGCAGCATTTTGGACTTTTTAAAGATATGAAGGTTAGGGCTGCGCTTGAATATATGGCGGCTTTGAAGCATATAAAGGCAAACGATATGACTGCTGAAATCAAGAGGGCTTTGGAGTGTGTGAATCTCTATGATAGAATAGACTCGAAGGTCGGGAGTTTGTCTGGAGGTATGCTAAGAAGAGTCGGTATAGCGCAGGCGCTTCTGGGTGATCCGAAGCTTCTTATTCTGGATGAACCGACTGCTGGACTTGATCCGGAAGAACGAATCCGATTCAAGAAGATCATAGCTGGGATAGCCAAAGATAAGACAGTCATCATATCGACACATATTTGCTCGGACATAGAAGCGTTGTGCGACAAGGTCATCGTCTGTGATCACGGTCATTTTTTGTATAACGGAAGTGTTGAAGGACTTGAAAAGATAGGACGGGGTTATGAGGCTGACAGCGCAACGCTACTTGAAAGGGGATATCTATGCTTGCTTGGCAGAGATTCAGAAGAAATATAATTACATATATGTCTATTGCTATTGTGATGTGGGGAATCATGCCTTTTATCTTTGAGGGGATGGAAAGACTCATAG
>DOVJ01000085.1:967-9073 GCA_003520145.1 Eubacterium sp. | reverse complement strand
CCAAATGCAGTACCCGGAACTACAGCAACCTTCTCTTCCTTAAGAAGCCTTGTCGCGAATTCATCCGAGCTCATATTAAACTTCTTGATAGATGGGAACATATAGAAAGCACCATGTGGTTCAAAACAATCAAGTCCCATATGTTCAAATGCATCCATCAGGTATCTTCTTCTCTGATCATAAGCATCTACCATCCTTGCAACATCATTATCGCAATTCTTGAGTGCTTCAACAGCAGCAAACTGGCTGTTGGTAGGAGCACACATGATCGCAAACTGATGAAGCTTGGTCATCTGCTGTATGATATTCTGAGGTCCGAGTGCATATCCAAGTCTCCATCCCGTCATGGCAAATGCCTTAGAAAAGCCGTTGATAACAATAGTTCTCTCCTTCATGCCAGGAAGCGATGCGATAGACACATGCTTACCCTTGTAAGTAAGCTCTGAATATATCTCATCAGATATGACATATAAATCCTTCTCGATTATAACCTTAGCGATCTCCTCAAGCTCTTCCTTCTCCATGATAGCACCTGTAGGGTTATTCGGGAATGGAAGTATGAGGATCTTGGTCTTATCTGTTATAGCATCAAGGAGTTCTTCTTTAGTAAGCTTGAAGTTATCCTCTTCCTTAAGCTCTATAATAACAGGCTTAGCACCCGCCATAACAGCACAAGGATAGTAAGATACATAACTAGGCTGTGGTATGATAACTTCATCCTGTGGATTGACCATACAGCGAAGAGCTATATCTATAGCCTCGCTACCACCTACAGTAACAAGTGTCTCATGAGCATAATCATACTTAAGATTGTACTTGCGGTCTACATAGTGGCATATCTCCTGCCTAAGTTCCTTAAGTCCACTGTTGGAAGTATAGAAAGTCTTACCCTTCTCAAGAGCATATATGCCCTCTTCTCTTACCTTCCAAGGTGTCTCAAAGTCAGGTTCACCAACGCCTAAGGATATAGCATCCTTCATCTCACTGACTATATCAAAAAACTTTCTTATACCTGATGGTTGAATATTAATTATGGAATCAGCTAAAGGCTCTCTCATGGTGTTACCAGTATCCTTTCATCTTTTTGAACATCCTCGATCACAGTCTTGTGATCCTTGTACTTCTTAAGTATAAAATGTGTTGAAGTACTAAGTACTGCCTCCAAAGGAGCAAGCTTGTTGGCAACAAACTGCGCAACAGTCTTCATGCTCTGACCTTCGATTATGACTGTGAAATCAAATCCGCCGGACATGAGATATACAGCTGTGATCTCCTCATAATTATATATTCTCTCCGCTATGCTGTCGAATCCAAGACCGCGCTGAGGAGTAACCTTAACCTCTATAAGTGCGGTAACCTTCTCCTTAGAAGTCTTATCCCAGTTGATAAGAGTGTGATATCCGCAGATAACTTTTTCTTTCTCCATATCTGCAAGCTCATTCGCAACATCTACTTCATTCACGCCGAGTCTGACTGCGATCTCATGCACATCAACCTTGGCATTCTTCTCGAGAATTTCCAATATCTTCTCTCTCATATGCATACCTCTCTATCTATACAATATCTCTGCCAATGCATCGCACGACAGTTCATTGAGATTTCTCTTCTCACCCTTATATATCGCTACTCTGTCCTTTTTATCCGTAAGTCTGCCTATAACAGAAGCCATCATACCACTGTTCTTAAGCTTCGATACGATATCCTCGTACTCCGGAGATATTATGAGCATAGCGCCCAGACTATCCACTTCATAAGGATTGATCTTGAAGTATTCACATACTTCTATAGTCTCCTGTCTGATTGGGATCTCATCGATATCCACCTCTATGCCAAGCCCTGTTCTCTCAGACAGTTCATACAGTCCTCCGAACACTCCCATACTCGTAAGATCCTGCATACAGGTCACCTTCGAGTCCTTCGTGATATCTAAGATATCGCTTAACAAAAAGCCATCCTTATCTACTCTTAAGCGTTCCATAAACAGACTGTTATAACGCTTTGACAACTCCTCTTCATAAGTCCTTCCAAGAACATGAAGACCCATGCGTCCAACATCTCCCGCGACGATTATGTACTCTTTAGGGCTGGCTTTTGAAAACTTCCTTCGCACATGTCCAACAGCAGTAACACTTACCACTATATCCTTGACATCTGCTGATACTTCCGTGTTACCGCCCATATATCGAAGTCCATGCTTTATGCAGAAAGTATCTATTCGCTTAACAAGATTCTTAAGCCTGCTTTCGACAAATGTTCTTGGAAACATGATATTCACTGTCAGACCCACGCAGTCCGCGCCCGCAGCCGTAAGATTGTTGATGCAGCGGCACAGGTCGGTCTCTAAAAAATCAGTTTTGTATCTCATCGATACTGTGCTGACGCATATATCGTCACATATCACGCCTCCCTGACCATGTCCCTGACCGATATAATCCTTGCCGTGTATATTGTTCAAAACCGAGCGATTAAGGATACGCACCGGCATCTTAGATGGTTTCATAATAACTGATTATTATCCCTTTGACATATTATTATACTAATGCTAAAATCATAGGTACAACCATGGCTATTATAAGTATGATACATACTATGGAAACCATGAGTCTGCGGTTCTTACCATTAAACATACTATCTCCTTTCGCCTCACAGGCGAGATCACTTATGAGGACTATATTATGATATTACCTTTTGTTTTATTATTCTGCGTAGCTCTGGCATTCGCTATCAGAACATCCGATAACAAGATGCAGCAAAGACACGATGCTTTCTGGGACAGAGAGCAGGAAGCAAACCATACCAGAAAGAAAAGCTTATCGGACCTTGAATTGATCAAGCCGGACCTGTCTATACTATCAGGTCTTCCTTCTGATGAGCACATCGACAAGCTGTGTGACAGCATACGCGATATATGTTCAAATCCCGTTGCCAATCTCAATTATATAAGCAACACCGATCTTAAGCTTGCTTACGGCAGCGCCAATCTTCCATATCTGTCAGAATGCGATGCTAATTACACACATCTTGTACAGAAGCTCTCCGAATTAGGCGCATATCTCTTCGAGAAGGGATATGACAAAGAAGGTTCTGACATTCTCATGTATAACTTAAGCATAGAGAGCGATATCACAAGGGACTTCGAGCTTCTCTATACATACTTCAAGGATACAAACCGCACATCAGACCTAGAAAAGCTCTATCTGTACGCTGGTTCTGTAAATCCTATGAAGAAAGATATAATCATGAATAAGCTTAAGTGACTAAAGTCAGCCTACAATAACATTTTATATCAGAAAGCCCGATACTTCAAGTGTTTTCGCAAAAACTTTTGAGGTTAGAATACCTTTTTGTTATCGAATTATTCTTAACCATACTATTGAATATATTCTGACTTCCTATTATGCATATACACTTCTTCGCACGCGTAACCGCGGTATAGATAAGATTCCTCGTCATGAGCCTTCCTATACCCGGTCCGAGCACAAGTATCTCATCATCGTACTCACTTCCCTGCGATTTATGAATAGTTATAGCATAGGCAAGCTCAAGCTCATTGTAATTCTCTGTTTTATACCTGACAGTCTTAGGACTGTCAGTATCATAATCGTAGATAACATCTATGTATCCCGCGTATGTATTCACTTCACTGATAATCCCCGTATCTCCGTTATATACTCCCATTCCGGTATCAACTACATAATTGCCACGCCTTATCACTTTCCACTCAAGCTGATAATTATTCTTGATATGCATAACCTTATCGCCCTCACGGAATATAACATCTCCATAGGTCATCTCATGCTTTCTTGCATCCGCAGGATTAAGGAGTGACTGAAGATACTGATTAAGGGCCGCAACTCCAAACTCACCTTTTTTAACAGGTGACAAAACCTGTATATCTATAGGCTTTGTATGTCTATACGATGGCATCTGCGAAGTTATTATCGGCTTAAGCGCAGCACAGATTTTCTCAGGAATACGTTCCGCCATATAGAAGTCCTTCCTCTTGACAGAAAAGTCGACCTCAATCCCTGCATTTATATCATGAGCTATGCTTGCGATAGTGCTGTCTTCTGACTGACGATACACGTGCTCAAGCCTCGTGATATGCTCGGGAAATGCTTCGATGATATCGCCAAGTACGTTGCCAGGGCCAACACTTGGAAGCTGATCAGGATCTCCAACCATAATTATCCTTGTATCACGATCAAGCGCCTTCAGAAGAAGATACATAAGGTTGATGTCAACCATCGACATCTCATCGATTATCACAACATCTGCTTCTACAGGATTATCCTCATCACGTCCAACTATATTGTCACCGTTCTCACTACTTCCGAATTCCAGAAGCCTGTGTATAGTCTGAGCCTTACGACCCGTAGCCTGCGTCATACGCTTAGCAGCACGGCCTGTTGGCGCAGCAAGAACTATCTCCTCACCCATATCCTCAAAGTAATCTATAAGTGTCTCTATGATGGTCGTCTTACCGGTTCCAGGACCACCTGTTATAACAGACATCTGATTTGAAGCACACTTAAAAAGCGCAGCTCTCTGCACCTCATCAAGATCTATTGATTTTCTGTTAAGATAGATATCGATCTTCTTAAAGAAAGCATCCTCATCGAGGTCCTCATAACCTGTGAAGTTCTTAAGAATCACTCCTGTAGTCTTCTCCGCCTTATACAGATAAGGCAGATAGAGATACTTTACGTCTCCTTCCTTATGCATGACAATCTTGCGCTCTACAATCAGATTGTATATGAACTGCTCCCAGTCAGCCTCCTCTATCTCTACGCCAAGCCTGTTTTTAACAACTTCTAAAAGACCCTCATAAGGATAACAGGTATGTCCAGACTCCGACACCTCACCAAGCGAATAAGTTATGCAGGCATTGATCCTATAATCAGAATCCGTACTAAGTCCCATTCCAATCGCTATCTCATCAGCTTTCACAAAGCCGATTCCATCGATATCATCAGCCAATCTGTATGGATTCTCACGAACCACCTGATATAACTTCTGCCCATACTTCTCATATATCTTAAGAGCCGTGAGGTTACTTATACCATACTGTGACAGATAAGCTATAGCACCTCTAAGTTCAGTTTTTTCCTTTATCTGCGAACCTATATCAATTGCTTTTTTCTTACTGATACCCGCTATCTGCGCAAGAGCTTCAGGAGTATTCTCCAGAACCTCCCAGGTCCTGTCACCGAAGCGCTGAACGATCCTGAGTGCTGTTATCTGACCAACACCCTTAATCGCACCAGAAGCAAGATATCTATATGCAGACTCCTTATCGCTTGGAGGATTGATAGAATAGCTCTCTGCCTTAAACTGCCTGCCGTAGCTTGCGTGATTGAACCAGTTTCCATCAATCTTCAGACCATCGCCTTCACTCACACCGGAAAACATACCGCAGCTTACGAATTCCCCATCTTTATTCTTCATAGCAAGAACATGATAACCATTCTCATCGTTCTTGAACATTATCTTCTCTACATAACCCTCTATAGTTTCCAACACATATCCCCTTTCACGGAAAAAGAGGAATCGCCACACGCGATCCCTCATGCTTTTAATTTCAATCGGAGATCAGACTCCGACTGAGTTCAAATATTCTCTGTACTCTTATCATCACTCGGATCAGAGGTCAATCCATAATTATTCTTCATCTGCTCATACAAAGCCTTCGCTATACCAAAGCCCTCGCCACTATCGACAGCCTGCTTCGCATATTCACTAAGAAGCTGTTCGTTGAAGAATTCTCTGGTTGTCTTACTTGCAGAAGAAGTATATTCAGATTCTGGAACAGTCTTCTGCATATTCTTAAATACCTGCTCAACAAAGTAAGCCTCAAATGTCTTGCAAGCATCCATAAGTTCCTTCTCAGTGGCGTTCTTATAATCCTTCTTAAGAGCATTGTCATAAGCAGTATTCTTTTTTGCTGAACTGACCACATTATTAAGATTAAGGCTGGTAAAATCCATATCCATATAAGCCTCCTATCCTATCTTCTAAGATTGTTAGCCTGCTGAAGCATCTCATCTGATGCAGTTATAGCCTTAGAATTAAGTTCATATGCTCTCTGAGCAACTATTAAGTTGATCATCTCATCAGCAACCTGTACGTTGGAAGCCTCTACATAACCCTGTCTCAACACACTTGGCTTTATACCCGGATTTTCTTCAGATATAGGATCGCCTGAGTTAGCTGTAGGAGCATACTTCGAATCACCTATCTTCTCAAGGCCTGCAGGATTAGTGAACTGAAAAAGTCCAATCCTAAATCCCATACTCTGAAGATTGTTAGTTTCATCAGGATAAGATAGATTGCCATCCGTATCTATCTTGACCTTGTTGATATCGAATTCCGAATCAACCGTAATCGGCGTCTCATTCATATCGAGAACCGCGTTACCCATGGTATCTACAAGCATGAATCCGCCGCCATCTATCCTTGACCAGTTAAATGTTCCATTACGTGTATAATCTACTCCGCCATCTACGTTCTGTATCGCAAAGAAGCCCGCACCATTAATAGCCAAGTCTGATACCTTACCTGTTTCGTTGAAAGTACCATTAGTGAATATAGACGTGATAGAAGATGTCCTTGTACCAAGACCAACCTGCGCACTAATAGGCTTCTGCTCATCATTGGCAGTTGTTGTCTTAGCCTGAAGGGTCTGATAAAGTAGCGACTTGAATTCAGCTCGTTCTGCCTTATATCCGACAGTATTGACATTGGCAAGGTTATTTGCTATCGTATCTACGTTAGTCTGCTGTGCTATCATACCGGACGCTGCCGTCCACAACGATCTCATCATAAGTCATACCTCCTTATCACTGAAGAACGCCCAAGGCTACTGATTTCTCAAGAGTTTCATCCATAGCCTGTATGAGTTTCTGATTAGATTCATATGCTCTTGTAACATCTATAAGGTCAACCATCTCCGAAACTATGTTGACGTTGGACATCTCAAGATATCCCTGAACAAATCTCGGATTTGCTTCTATAACGGTCGCGCCTTCTACCGCACGATAGAGATTCTCTCCATACTTTGCAAGATAGTCGCGATTCTCAAAATCAGTCACCAAAAATGTATCTATATACTGATCATCAGCATATATAGCACCGTCAGAATCAATCGTCACAGTTGACTTTGGCGGTATAACAATCATGCCGTTTTGTCCAAGGACATAATCTCCATCCTTAGTAACGAGTGTTCCATCCTGAGTAAGTGCAAACTCGCCAGATCTTGTATACATAACCTGATCTTCATCGCTGCCTTTTTTTCTGTAGGAGATGTTAAAGAATCCATCCCCTGAAAGCGCCACATCAAGCGGTCCTTCTGTCGCCTTAAAAGAGCCCTGCGAATAATCTGTATAAGTCTCACCAACCTTAACGCCGAGACTCATCTTACCAATCACCTGATCGACATAGGATGTACTGGAATCCCTGACCTTAATAGCAAGCACCTGATCAAATGCTCTGGAAGTACTTCCTTCCTTCTTAAAACCCACAGTTGTGGAATTCGCAAGGTTATTAGTCAACACTTCCATTCTGGCTTGCTGCTGCATCATACCTGTATAGGCAGTATATAGTCCTCTTACCATAGATACCTCCTTACGTCAGTCAAAACCGACTTAACTGAGATCAAAGTTCCTTGAAGCCTGCAACTGATTCGATATACATACCAGTTCCCTTCGCAACCGCAGTCATAGGATCATCAGCAGTCATAGTATTAATACCAGTCTTAGTCTCGATAAGCTCCTCAAGACCCTGTAACAGACTTCCACCGCCAGTAAGAACGATACCTCTTGTAGCAACATCTGCCGCAAGTTCAGGTGGTGTCTTCTCAAGAACACTATGTACAGCTTCAACAATCTGCGAAGTAGCTTCTCTAAGAGCTTCTTCTGTCTCCTCAGAAGTAACAGTAACAGTCTTAGGAAGACCTGTAACAAGGTTTCTGCCCTTAACATCCATAGTGACCACTTCAGGTCTTGGATAAGCGCTTCCTATCTTGATCTTGATCTCTTCCGCTGTTCTCTCACCTACGAGAAGATTGTGTCTCTTTCTCATATATTTCATAATAGCTTCATCAAAATC
>DOVJ01000085.1:0-837 GCA_003520145.1 Eubacterium sp. | reverse complement strand
CCGATATCTACGATCATATTGCCATAAGGCTTAACGATATCGATACCTGCACCTATCGCAGCAGCAATAGGCTCTTCTATGATGGCAACCTCTCTTGCACCCGCATTGATAGTAGCATCAAATACGGCCTTCTTCTCAACTTCTGTAATACCACTTGGCACACATACGCTCACTCTAGGCTTCTTAAGAGTTCTTCTTCCTACAGCCTTCTGTATAAAGTAACGAAGCATCTTCTCAGTAACCGTATAATCAGAGATAACACCATGTCTTAATGGTCTTACCGCAACTATGTTGCCAGGTGTTCTACCAAGCATGAGTCTCGCTTCTTCACCGATGGCTCTTATCTTGTTAGTGTCCTTGTCAAATGCTACGACTGACGGTTCCTTAAGAACAACTCCTTTGCCCTTAATATATACTAATATGCTGGCAGTGCCAAGATCTATTCCAATATCTGTAGATAACATCTAAAATTCCCCTTTCAAGAGATTACTCAAAACTATCAAGTACTATTATAATAAAAAACAGCCAATAAATAAAGAGGAATTTTTATTATATATCGGATTTATTCGACAAAACTTTAGTTTTCCTCTTTTGGTGAGTGATTCGCAGTACGTCTGAATCCAAGCAGGCAAATAGGAATGCAAGCATTCCAGTGCCTGTGTGGCAGTCCACGCGTTACTGTTTCGTGGCTCACCTCCCACACACCTCGCATGTTCGCACTCCTACGGAGTGCTCTACCGTGTTTTGCTCTGCAAAACACTACATGCTCGATGTATGGAAGGTGACTGCTTCGCAGTACGACATAATCTATATAGGTGCATGTGAATGCAAGCATTC
>DOVJ01000059.1 GCA_003520145.1 Eubacterium sp. | reverse complement strand
CTGTATTACCCTCTGACGAAGTAAACTTATCAATATCGAATATATAATCCTTAACAGCCTGATTAGAGAGATCTCCGTACTTAATAGCCGCAAGTCCGATTATCTTTGATATCTTCTCAGCCTCATCAGCACTGAATTCCTGCTTTTTCTTGAACTGATTCTCTTCTTCGGAAACAGCTGTGATTCTGTCATACACCTGCTTGTTGATATCACTTATAAGATATTCAAGTCTCAGCACTCCGCCCGCTCTTGTCTTAAATGGCTTGCCATCCTTACCATTCATGGTTCCAAAGCCCAGGTAATCCAGTCTTACATCCGAAGGCACAAGTCCAGCCTTCCTTGCAGTTCTGAACACCTGCGTAAAGTGAAGCTCCTGCCTCTTATCAGCCACATATATATATCTGTCCGGCTTGTAAAGCTTCTGCCTCTTGATTATGGTCGCAAGATCAGAAGTAGCATATAAAGCAGAACCGTCAGACTTTCTCACTATACATGGAGGGAGTTCTTTTTTGTCACCTTCCATAGAAACATCGACAACCAAAGCATTTTCACTTTCATAAGCGATACCGCGATTGATAAAATCGTCAAGCATATCCGCTATGTAAGGTTCGGCATCGCTCTCTCCTTCCCACAGATCGAAGGAAACAAGAAGATTAGCGTAATTCTTCTTAAGATCCGCCAAAGAAACAGACATGATATGCTTCCATATCGCATAATAAGCCTTCTCCTTCTTCTGAAGGCGAAGCGTAGCCGCATGCGCGCGCTCAGCAAATGCTTCGTCGACCTTGCTCTTTGCAGACGCAGCCGGATAGATATCTTCAAGCTCAGAGATGGTAAATGGCGCTTCTAGTGGGTATTCGCCCTCATAATTCTCGTCAAAATACACAAGCTCAGGCTTTCTGTCTCTCAACTCTTCTATGATGAGTCCCATCTGAAGACCCCAATCTCCAAGATGAACATCGCTTATAACGGTATTGCCAAGCATTCTTCCAAGTCTCTTGATGCACTCACCTATTATGGCTGAACGAAGATGACCTATATGAAGAGGCTTAGCCACATTAGCTCCGCCGTAATCTATCATAATAGTCTTCGGTGAATCATTCTCAAGGCCAAAACAACCGCTCTTTCTCATCTGCTCAACATAGGATGCAAGGAAAGATGGCGAAATCTTAAGATTGATAAACCCAGGCGCACAGGCAACAGCCTCTGACACTGCAGTGCTTCCCTTAAGGCAATCACATACGGCACCAGCTATGACCATAGGCGCACACTTATAGGCCTTAGCAAGACTAAGGGCAGAATTGCACTGATATTCGCATAGCTCTGGACGGTTAGAAAAAGTAACAACAACCCCTTCGCCGTTATATCCGCACTTTTCAAATGCGCCCTTTAATTCTTCGCTCAATATATTCAACAAGCTTTTCATATATATTCCTTTCTCATATCACAATTTCTGAAACAATACATTCGGTTCATAAGAAAAAAGACCATCTCTACACGCCAATGTCTTACAGCAATTAAGATCTATCTCATCTGTAAGATTCTCAAAATCCATCATCAGATAATCTTCTTTTTTCATGATGATCCCCTGAACTGGGAAAGCATCCACATTCTGCTGAAGCATCGACCTCATGCCATATCCATACTGCCAAGAAGGCATATTGCGAAACAGATACTTGGCACCATTCTTTGTAAACTTAATTCCCGCATGAAGAATTCGCTTATTCTTATCAACTATCTTCGAACATACAACCGACACGTCTCCCTGAGACATACGTTCCATAAGCCTCTCTATAAAATTATGAGATAAAACCACATAATCAGAATCCATAGAGATGACATAGTCGCCTTCTATCTGTTCGCTGCTAAGCTTAGCGCCAAACTTTCTGACAAGGATATCATAAGATCTGTATATAGTCTTCGATCTTATGGATTCTATGCAGCGCTTAAGCTTATAATCATCAGCGTTGTCATTGATTACGATAGTTACATGAGGAGTATTGTCCATATGATAGTTGATACTATAGTAACCCGGATTCTCAAGCGGTTTGATAGTCGCTATAACACCTGTCCTCAAAAAATGTTTCTTAAGGACCATCATCTCCTCTTCGATATCTGGTTCTTTCTTCTCGTTATACACATGGCACAGCATCTTCGAGATGTGACCTATGTAGGAAGTCCCCTCGACACATCTCAATAGATAATCATACTCATAATACTTCGCAAGATTCTCATCGTATCTGCCTGCTCTTATAGCAAGAGAACGTCTTACAAGCACACCTGCATCTATATAATTATTGGTTCTTAGAAGGTCCATATTAAAGTTAGGCTTAAAAACAGGATTTACAGTTTTATAGCCATGCTTTAAGAATTCATCCTGATCAGCATAGATTATATCAATCCTTGCCTTCTTGTTGATAACCTTCACATATTCATATATCGCATTGCGTTCTAGTTCATCACCGCACCGAAGATAGATCACATAAGCACCATGAGACATATCAAGAGCCTCATTGATATTAGCCCCGGGCATATTCGAGCTCTTAGTCCTTACATAGCGGACATATGAGTATTCCCTCATATATGAAGCTATAACATTCGAAGCCTCATCATCCATACTGCCGTCAGCAACACACAGTTCTATATTCCTGTATGTCTGCGAAAGAACACTGTCCATGGTATGCCTGAGATTAATAACATCTTCCTTCTTAATCTGGGTGATAATACTTATCATCGGTTCATAAGGAAAGACATGTTCTCTCTGCGCCTTGATTTCATCCTTCGTCAAGGCATGCTTTGCTTTGTATTCTTCATAATCATACTTTTCAAGTCTTGCGTCTTCTATAGTCTTCTTGACCTTATGCAGAAGATTCAGATTACCATTCACGGTACCTGTCATAGGAAAGCACCTCCTTGAACTTCTTCACAAAAACACTTCTATCGTCATCATCAAACTTGAGTTTCTTATCACTAAGAACATAGGAATCCGACACATATGCTATCTCATAATCTGCTGCGATAGCTTTCATAGACAGATCAAATATCATATAATCTTCATTATACGCTTCATCAAAACCGCCAAGCTGATAGAAGATATCCTTCTTAACCATGGCACACCTGTCACACGCTATAGTGACATTACGAGAGAAGTCCTTATTCCTGTCCTTCTCATAAACAACTGCAGCTTTCTTATCGGTATGATATGCACCAGCATATATGATATCCTTTTTGGAATTAACTACCTTAGGAGAAGCGATAGCAACCTGTGGTTCCCTTATATAACCAAGAAGCTTCTCAACCCACATAGCAGATATTATCTCACACTTACTATCAAGGAACACTAGATAATCTCCCTTAGCATGTGAGGCTGCATAGTTATATATACTGCTTTTTTTCTTAAGCTTCAGAACCTTCATGAATCTGAATATCCGTTCAGAGCTAATCAGTTTATAAAAGCGGTATAACTGCGTCTTATCTTCATTGCCATCATCACTCTCCATGATTATGATCTCAAGATTACTATACGCTGTCACTTCTCTCAGGGAATTGATGATATTGGTCATAGTAGAAAGCCTGTCGTCACTTATAATCACAACAGAAACCAGCGGATTATATTCTATATCAGCCTCTCTCTCATATATCTTCTTCTTGATAACCTTCTTACTATTCTCTATGTAGAGTATATCCCTTATATGATATACAAGCTTCGCCTGATAACACAGCGCCATAAAGAGCTTATAATTAGAACCTGATTCCGGCATAATCATGTATTCGTTGCTGTCATCAAAAAGATTCTTTGATACAACAAGATTATCACCTATGTAATTATAGGTACTGTAATTGATCCTTGCAAAATCCGGTTTTCTAATACAGTTATAGATGTTATACATCTTATTTCTGAAAAGAGCTGTGTCGCAATATATGACTTCACTGTGTTCTCTCTCGATAACCTCCATACACTCAGCAAGCATCTGAGGGCACAACACATCAAGTTCATTCATAAAAACAACATAATCACAGGCCAAAAAGTCCCATGAAAATGTAGATTTATCCGATAATTTCCTGTAGATAATGCGCTCATCTGTATAATCGGTACATATATTGGCTATATAAGCGTGCGCCCTGTCAGACCTGTCTATGATGTAAAAACGATACTTATCATAGGTCTGATCAAGGACGCTCTCAATCATCTGCCTTAAGTAATCCTCATCGGTATTCATAATACACACAACTATACCAAATCTTATATTACTCTCGTATTTTTTATTGCGATAACGCTTTATCTTTCCAGCAGATGGCTTAACCGAGAGACATGTCTTAATAGAATTATCCATATATCCTATCTCTCTGTTAAGCTCTACCTTCCTGATATAATCCTTAGGATTATACTCTCTATATACCCTGTTTTCCCTTAAAAACTCATCGAGTTTTTCATTCTTCATCGTTTACAGTCCCCGAGCTAACTATACTAACATTGGCTTTATATGTTCCAACAACTTCTATAAGATTTCCGGTATTGAACGTTATACTAAGATTATAATCGCCGGAAGAAAGACCAATCATATTTATCGTCGGTGAAAGATCAGAAAGCTTTACCTTATCAACATCTTCCTCAGGACCTCTTATAGTCAGATAGAAGCCGTCGCTCTTTATATTAGCATTATAAAGAGTATTAAGCCCCTCAAGCTTAATATCTGAATTAGTCACAAATATGTTTCGGGTCTTGAGTTTTTCAACATCCACATCAACATTCGCAACATTCTTTTCATCAACTGCTATAACCGTAGTCGGTATATACTGCGAAACATTTACCTCATAAGTCTTAGCACCGGTAAGATCCGTTATATCTATAAGAGTCGCCGGTATATCAACAGACGTTATCTTCGCAAGCTCCGTTGCAGTTCCCGCTATACGTACTTTATCTATATCAGACTTGAAGGTCTTAAGCTTATATCCATCCTTAACAACACCTGTATAAGCGAACTTAACAGGGACAGTCTTGACCTTATACATATCGATACGAACTGTGATAGTATCTCTTGAAAGTGTAAGATTATTCTTCTTGACCACGTTACCATCAGCATCTAAGAACACAGGTGTAACAGATGCAGTTATAGACGTATTTTCACCGGTTACATCATATATCATCTTGACTTCTTTTATACTATCAACTATCTTCTCAGGACCACTGATCTTGATAGTGCTCGGAGATATGCTGACAAGCGATGAATCAGTATAATAGCCCTCGGCAGTATCACCCTTTAATTCTACCGTTATATCATGGGTCTTGGTTATCAGGTTCTGCACATCGAACTTAACCTCGGAAATCTGAGGCGTTACGCTAACGTTAATGCCAGAAAAAGACTTCTTACAGTCTACATCGATCTTGGCACTTGTAGAGAATTCATTTGGTATCGTGGCCTTCGCAACAAAGTCACTCGCCTTAAGCTTCTCAACTACTGATCTCGGACCTTTGACCTCTACAGAGATAACATTAGTGTCATCGACGATTGAATACATATAACCCTTATCTGTAAATACTTCCGTATTATAGACGGTTACAGGTATATTGGAGATGGTCTTCCTCTCGGAAGGGTCATTGATATTGACAATAGCCATCCATATAAATACTGCCAGCAAAAGAGCAAGCAGTTTTAATCCTATATTTTTAAGAAAAAGATTTCTCATGGCATATACCCTGCTTATTGCTTTACTTTCTTTATACTCTTGATGTTCTTGATATTCTTGATAGAAGGCTTATTCTTAATCTCCTTCTTCTGCGCTTCTGTAAGGAACTTTCTAAGACTGTTCTCTTCAAGCCTCTTATAGAGATGCCCATTAAGCGTAACAGACACTTTTCCAGTTTCTTCAGATACAACTATAGTAAGAGCGTCAGTAACCTCGCTTATACCAACAGCAGCTCTGTGTCTGGTACCAAGCTCCTTACTTATCTTCATATCATCAGAAAGAGGAAGATAACATGTAGCAGACACTATCCTGTCACCACGAACAACAACAGCTCCATCATGAAGAGGTGTATTGTGCTCAAATATATTGATAAGAAGCGGTGCACTAACTATAGCATCTACCGGAATACCTGTATTAATATAATCATTAAGAGTATTCTCCTGCTCTATGACTATAAGAGCACCCGTTCTTGTCTTACCAAGCTTATAAGAAGCATCAATCAAAGCTTCAACAGTTGCATCGTTAAACTTTTCTCCCATGACACGCTTATCATCGAATATATTAAACTGTGAAAAGAACCTCTTTTGACCAAGCTGTTCAAGAGCACGTCTAAGTTCCGGCTGAAAGATAACAACCAAAGCTATGATACCAACACTAAGTGTTCTCGATGCGATCCACAGTATAGTCTGGAAATTAAAGAGAATGGCAACAAGCGAAAATACAATTATGATAAGAATACCCTTCAAAAGCGCCCAAGCTCTGGTATCCTTGATCCATACCATGACTTCAAAAAGCACATACGATATGATAAGTATCTCTATCACATCTACTACGCCCACGCTCGGCCAATATATCTGTGACAGATAATCATCTATGAAATCCTTGAACATGCCATCTCCTCCTTTCCTTAATAATGTACTAGTACTAGTCTTACAGATCCATGATCTCTGTCGGATCATCCTCTGGATCAGCTGCAGAAGCCGACTTATCTGTTGTCACGCGAAGCTTTCTCGAATTGATCTTCTGAACAGAGAGCTTCTTTCTGTTAACCGAATACTTCGGAACAGCTTTTACAAAGTAATAATAATCATCATCCTCAAATCTGACATTCTCAGTTCTCGTATAATCAGCCGAGAATACCATGAAGTACAGGAATATACCAAGCAAAGCACCAAGTATATTGCCTAATATGATACCTATGTAGCTGATACCTGCTGAAAAAGCCACATTCACTATGATCATAAGAATGATATTAGATACGCAGCCAACGCCGACAGCTATGAGCCATGCGTAATCCATCGAAAATTTCTTAATTACATTGATTATGATGATGGTAACAGCAAACACAACGCAGAAACCGATCATAGCTCTGTTATTGAACAAACCGTTGAGGATGTAGCGAACATTTTCCATAACGTTCGTAGTGGTCATCTCATCAAGTGACTTATCATAATCCACAGCAAACTTCATAACATAATAGCCATAGATTCCTATGATCACAGGTATCACCGAGAACACGCTGAGCGTAAGTCCAGCTATAACAGGGATTAAATAAGGAATCTTAAGCGCAAAGCAGACTGCAGTGATAACAGCTATATAACCCTCTCTCGGAGAATATCTGAAATACATACAAAAGAGCACTATAAGCGTAATTATCACTATAGCTCCAAGCTCTATCGAGCTTCCGAGTATATCAAGACCCATAAATGTTCCGGCAAAAAGAGCAATCGCGCCATTAGGCATAACTGCTGCAACCAGTGAAACCATGAGTACTATAAATATATTATTAAGGCTCGACATACCAGGTAAATTGGAATTAATGATGATCAAAGTGATCAGCATGAATAAAAACTTGAAAGCCGGGATGATATATCTATCATACCTGCCATATATACTAACTAATCTTTCTTTTATCTCGAGCATACGTGTTATCATTTTTTCTTTCCGCCTCTTTTATAGTATTTGTCCAGTATCTTAAGTCTTTTGGTATAGGCCTTTATGTTACGGGCTGCCTCATCATATCGATAAGAATAAAAGAAAAATGATATGATAGCGAATATGATAAGGGCCGCAAGGTAATAGCCTCCAAAGGACCACACAAGTTCCTTATAGTTTAGATTCGCAACATTCTTAAGGTAACTGTCGATGTTGCAAATCACATATATAAATCCTATGAGAAGCGATGATACAGTAACTGCAACAGCAGTCTTGATAATTCCGAGTCCGACATAATCAGATTTGAAAAATCTGCAGACCGCGATATCTTCTTTTCCTTCTCTCTTCTCATATACAGCCATCTTGGTCATCATCTTGACCTTACTTTCATTTACCATGGTTTTCTCCTGATCAATTTAATTGTATATGATAATCTGTCTGTGTTCCGATTCTTTTCTTGCGATAACCTGAACCCCACGTCCATCCATCACATAATAAGAATCACCATTAGCATGAAGAAGCTTATCCATGGCATCCTCATAACTTCCTGGAAGCAAAAGTGCTACAACTTTCTTTAGCGCACTCACGCACTCAAGATTCGAATCCTTAAGATATATATGAGTACACTTATTCTCTATGATAACCTGTGCATCAGCATCGGTAGCCTTCGAATATATATAAGCGTTGCCAAGTTTCTTTACAAACCCAAAGCTCTCAAGATAATCATACAGATCTATACTGTATAACTTCTCTGTAACCACAGGGATATCCTGTGACTTAGTAGTCTGCTCGCTTACCTTAGTTGTAGACTGAACTGTCTGACTTTGCGTGACAGGCTGCGTGATCGGCTGTGCGGTTGACTGTGCGGCAGCCTTAGTCGTAGTCTCGCCGCTTACTACAGTCGTATCGTTCTTCGGAATATTCGGTTCCACAACAACATTGCTTATAACCTCAGTGTAGAGCGGAAGATTGTTCGTTCCCTTATCTTCCTGATGTTCAACGACCTCCACGATAACAGAATCCGTCTTAGTACCACTAGTAACAGTTATAGCAGCAACACCAGGTGCAACCGCAGTTATGGTTCCATCATCCTCGACAATAACAACATCCTCGTTAGTCGAAGAATATCGAAGAACACCCTCTCCAGGCGTAGACGTAACAACTATCTGTTCGCCCTGACTGATCTTAAAATCATCCATCTGAATAACAGGCGCATCCCCCTTAAGAAGTTCCTTAACCTGTTCGTCCGTGAGTATGGACGATGTGGTAGTCACACTCTTAACAGGCTCTTTCTTCGGTGCCTTGCCCTTAGATCCCAGTATAGTCACACCTATAACCGCCAGAGCAATTCCTCCCGCGGCCATAGAATACTTGACACTCTTTTTTAATCTTCTCTTCTTCTTTTTGCTCATACCAAAAGCAATATCTCCCACTATGGTATACTACCTTAAAGTATAAGTAAAATCACGCAAAAAATCAAGAGTTTTTGCGAATTCTTGCTATACATTTTCCTCAGCAACCTGAACCATGATAGCACACTCTATTCTCTTCTTAAAAAGCTCACATCCATACTCGTACACGCCACTAACACTTCCAGTTGCATGATAAGCATTCGCCGCACAACCGCCAGAACAGTAGAGCTTTGCCCAGCAATCCTTGCACTCTTCCCGCGCATAAGCGTTGCAGGCTCTGAATTCATCCCTTACAGCATCATTCTTAACGCCATCCCATATATTGCCAAGAAGGAAGTCCTCCTCTCCGACAAACTGATGGCACGGATAGAGGTCACCCCAAGGCGTAACAGCCATGTACTCAGTACCGGAACCACATCCAGATATTCTCTTATATACGCAAGGACCACCCTTAAGATCTATCATATAGTGATAGAAGGTTATAGGCTTGCCCTCCTTCTTCCTTCTGATCATATCCTTCGCGAGTATCTCATACTGCTCAAAAAGAACAGGCAGATCATCCTTAGTAAGTGCAAGCGGATCATTGGGCGCACATACAACAGGCTCCATACTAAGCTCAGTAAAGCCAAGATCAGCCATCTTGAATATATCTTCTGTAAAATCAGTATTCAGATGTGTAAATGTTCCGCGCATATAGTAGTTCTTGTCACCACGTCTCTTTACGAACTCCTGGAACTTTGGAACGATTCTATCGAAGCTTCCATTACCCGCATAGTCCTTCCTCGTTCTGTCATGCACTTCCTTCCTGCCATCAAGAGATAACACAACATTGTGCATATGTTCATTACAAAAATCGATAACCTCATCATCGATGAGCATACCATTCGTAGTAAGAGTAAATCTGAAGTTCTTGTTGAACTTCTTCTCTATGGATCTCGCATAAAGGACCGTCTCCTTGCACACCTCCCAGTTCATAAGAGGCTCACCACCAAAGAAATCCACCTCAAGATTCCTTCTGTTG
>DOVJ01000237.1 GCA_003520145.1 Eubacterium sp. | reverse complement strand
GCCAAGTGACTTGCTCATCTTGGCTTTGCCATCTGTTCCAGGAAGTCTTAAGCATGACTTGTTGGTAGATATCATGGCTTCAGGTTCTACAAGAACCTCTGCGTAGGTCTGATTGAACTTTCTGACTATCTCTCTTGTCTGCTCGATCATAGGGAGCTGGTCTTCGCCAACTGGTACGCAATTAGCTTTAAATGCTGTGATATCAGACGCCTGACTTATAGGATATGTGAAGAATCCTACAGGTATGCTTGTCTCGAAGTTACGCATCTGAATCTCTGATTTAACAGTAGGATTACGCTGTAATCTTGAGACTGTAACGAGGTTCATATAGTAGAAGCTAAGCTCGGTAAGCTCTGATATCTGTGACTGTATGAAGAGGGTAGACTTAGACGGGTCAAGACCACATGCCATATAGTCTAAGCATACTTCGATTATGTTATCTCTTATCTTCTGTGGATTGTCGAAGTTATCTGTAAGAGCCTGTGCGTCAGCAATCATGATGTATGTCTTGTCATACTTGCCTGAGTTCTGAAGCTCAACCCTTCTTCTTAATGAACCTACATAGTGACCTACATGAAGACGTCCTGTTGGACGGTCGCCTGTAAGTATTATATTCTGTTTCATATATTCTTCCTCTTTGTCTGTATTATGTGTGCGATACAAAAGCACCTTTAAAAGTATAGCATATATGTGGCTTTGTTTCAATACATTTTTGCTACTTGCGTTTATAGTACGAATGTGATAAAATTGTCTGTATATCGATTGTACATGATATCGGGAGGCGTGATATGGAAACACAGGCTAAGCTTGCGATGCTTAAGAAACTTGATGATATATATGAGGCAGAGCTTAAGAAGAATGAACAGATTAAGGTTCAGGATGCTATTAAGCCGCATCTTGAGGAGATTGCCGCAGAGTATGGCGTGGATCCGGTTGACCTTTTTATCGACTATATGGATCATGTAGCTATTAACAGCAAGAAGCTCAATATGAGCAATGGCGAAGAAAAGAACTTCGAGATAGATATGAACAATCTTGACGGATTGGATGATATGAGATTTTAGGATGGTGTAGGTATGGCTGGTTCTGTATATGGCAAGTTATTTAGAATAAGCACGTGGGGCGAGTCCCATGGTAAGGGTGTAGGTGTTGTAGTGGACGGATGTCCTGCCGGACTTGCGCTTGGTGAGGCTGATGTTCAGCGTTATCTCAACAGAAGAAAGCCGGGACAGTCGAGATTCACTACAGCAAGAGGCGAGTCGGATTCTGTCGAGATCCTCTCTGGAGTATTCGAGGGTAAGACTACAGGTACGCCTATATCTATGATCGTATATAATAAGGACCAGCACTCGAGGGATTATGATGATATCAAGGATATCTACCGTCCGGGACATGCAGACATAACATTTGATTCTAAGTATGGCTTCAGGGATTACAGAGGCGGCGGTCGTTCTTCGGGACGAGAGACTATCGCGAGAGTCGCTGGAGGCGCTGTAGCCTGCAAGATACTTGAGGAACTCGGAATCAGTGTAGAGGCTTACACTAAGAGTATAGGTGATATATCGATAGATGATTCGGCTATAGATATGTCCGTATGTTCGACAAATGCTTTCTATATGCCGGATGCAGAGGCTGCATTGAAGGCTGAAGCCTTGGCTGATGCTTGCAGACAGGAGATGGACTCTATGGGCGGCGTGGTTGAGTGTCGCGTTAAGGGACTTATGCGAGGCATAGGAGAAACAGTATTTGATAAGCTTGATGCGAACCTTGCGAAGGCTATTATGTCTATCGGTGCTGTTAAGGGCTTCGAGATAGGAGAAGGATTTAATAGCAGCCTTCTTCGTGGAAGTACTGATAACGATGAATTCTATATGACATCTGATTCTGAGATTGAGAAGAAGACTAATCACAGCGGTGGAGTGTTGGGCGGTATGAGTGATGGAAGTGAGGTTGTTCTTAGGGCGGCATTTAAGCCTACTCCTTCTATTGCAAGAGCGCAGAATACGGTAAATCGCATGGGTGAAGACGTAAGTATAGAGATAAAGGGAAGGCATGATCCTCTGGTTGTGCCGAGAGCTGTTGTGGTTGTTGAGACTATGACTGCTCTGACGGTTCTTGATTTAGTACTTGAAAACATGACATCAAGGCTTGACAAGATTAAAGAATTTTATTATAATAAGTAGTTGGAATTTTTGATTATGATGACCTTAAATCCTGAGAAAAAGTGCGAATACAGTATAGTGCATACTGATGGTAAAGCAAAGCATGCTCATATGAGGACTGTGCATGGTGATATACAGACTCCTGTATTCATGAATGTGGGTACAGTGGCTGCTATCAAAGGTGCAGTATCTAGTGTTGATCTTAAGGATCTAGATACGCAGGTGGAGTTATGCAACACTTATCATCTTCATGTTAGACCTGGCGATGGGATAGTGAAGAAACTTGGCGGAGTTAGGAAGTTCATGAACTGGGATGGTCCTGTTCTTACGGACTCTGGTGGATTTCA
This sequence comes from Eubacterium sp., assembly GCA_003520145.1. Classification (GTDB taxonomy): domain Bacteria; phylum Bacillota; class Clostridia; order Lachnospirales; family Lachnospiraceae; genus UBA9775. The sequence goes on along the minus strand of DOVJ01000237.1, from coordinate 2,400 downwards.
GGTGTTCTCCTTAAGTTCTCTTCGCAAGATCAAGGAGGAAGGCGTATACTTTTCTTCACACGTAGACGGCCGCAAGATATTCATGGGACCTGAAGAGAGTATGCAGATTCAATCGAACCTCGCATCTACGATAGCCATGGCATTTGACGAGTGTCCTCCGGCACTTGCAGAGAGGTCTTATATACAGGCTTCTGTTGACAGGACTACGAGGTGGCTTAAGCGATGTAAGGATGAACTTGACAGACTTAACGACCTTGAGGATACAATAAATCGCTGTCAGCTTCTGTTTGGTATCAATCAGGGCGGTATACTCGATGATATCAGGATTGAACATGCTAAGACTATATCGGATATGGATCTTGATGGTTATGCTATAGGCGGTCTTGCGGTCGGTGAGACTCATGAGGATATGTATCATATACTTGATGTGACTGTTCCTCATCTGCCTAAGAATAAGCCAACTTATCTCATGGGCGTAGGCACTCCTCTGAACATAGTTGAGGCGGTGTACAGAGGTGTTGATTTCTTTGATTGTGTATATCCTTCGCGTAATGGCAGACATGGTCATGTGTATACGCATCATGGCAAGCTCAATCTGTTCAACGCTAAGTATGAGTTAGACGATAGTCCGATCGAAGAAGGATGTGGATGCCCGGCTTGCAGGAATCATACTAAGGCCTATATAAGACATCTTCTGAAAGCTAAGGAGATGCTTGGTATGAGACTTTGTGTCATGCATAATCTCTACTTCTATAATCATCTCATGGAAGAGATAAGACTTGCGATAGATGAGCAGAGGTATGAGTCGTACAGACAGGAATTTATCAATAATTATAAGGAGTAATATATATGTTATTAGCAGCGAGTCCGAATTTGATAATAATCGTTGTTTACGTGCTTGTCCTTTTGTTGGGTATGTACATGTTTGTCATAGGTCCTAACAAGAAGCAGCAGAGACAGCAAAAAGAGATGCTCGAGGGCTTGAAGCCTGGTGATGCGATCATGACAACTGGTGGTTTTTATGGTTTTGTGGTTGCTATAGATGATGACGTCGTAACTGTTGAATTCGGTGGCGACAGACACTGCAGAATTCCTATGGAGAAGGCAGCAATCGCTAAGGTTGATAAACAGGAAGATAAGTAATGGAGATATATCATGAATTGTAATATAGGTGTTATAAAAGGTGACGGTATTGGTCCTGAGATCGTGACAGAAGCCATGAAGGTTCTTGATGCCGTAGGAGAGAAGTTCGGACATACATTTACTTATGAGCAGATCCTCATGGGAGGATGCTCTATAGATGCGACAGGTGAGCCTCTTACTGATGAGGCTGTGAAGACTGCCAAATCTAAGGATGCTATCCTCATGGGTTCTATTGGTGGCAACACTCAGACAAGCCCATGGTATAAGCTTCCACCACAGAAGAGACCGGAAGCAGGTCTTCTCAAGATCCGTAAGGAGCTTGGACTCTTTGCTAATCTTCGTCCTGCTTACCTCTATCCAGAGCTTAAGGAGGCTTGTCCTCTTAAGGAGTCTGTTGCCAGCGCAGGTTTTGATATGATGATTATGCGTGAGCTTACAGGTGGTCTGTACTTCGGTGAGAGATATACTAAGGAAATCGATGGCGTTATGACTGCTGTTGATACGCTTACATACACAGAGAAGGAAATCAGAAGAATAGCCATCAAGGGCTTTGATATAGCTATGAAGCGCCGTAAGAAGGTTACTCTTGTCGATAAGGCCAATGTCCTTGATTCATCGAGACTCTGGAGAAAGGTTGTGGCTGAGGTTGCAGCTGATTATCCTGAGGTTGAATTCACTGTTATGCTTGTAGACAACGCTGCTATGCAGCTTGTTAAGGACCCTGCTCAGTTCGATGTTATGCTTACTGAGAATATGTTTGGTGATATACTTTCAGATGAGGCTTCTATGATAACAGGTTCTATCGGTATGCTGCCTTCTGCTTCTCTTAACGAGACTAAGTTCGGTCTGTATGAGCCATCGGGCGGTTCTGCACCTGATATTGCCGGTAAGAATATCGCTAATCCGATTGCTACGATCCTTAGCGCAGCTATGATGCTTAGATATACATTTGACCTCGATAAGGAGGCCGATGCTATCGAGAATGCTGTTAAGAAAGTACTTGAAGAGGGTTACAGAACCATCGATATAGCAAAGCCTGGTGAACCTCAGGTTAAGACTGACGAGATGGGTACACTTATAGCACAAAGAATATAATAAACATATAAAAAGTGAGGATGTTATTATGACAAGTGACAACATGAAATGTGGTATGCAGCAGGCTCCTGCGCGCTCTTTGCTCAACGCACTTGGATTTACTGCAGAAGAAATCAAAAAGCCGATGGTCGGTATCGTGTGTTCTTACAACGAGATTGTTCC
>DOVJ01000011.1 GCA_003520145.1 Eubacterium sp. | reverse complement strand
TTTTCTTTTGCACAAAGCGCTATATCATTAATAAGTGAAATACCGAATGATATGGTTAAATCTACTCTTATGCATGAACTGGATATAGATTATTTTTTGAAGGTTAGCGATTATTTTGAGAGCATGGAATTTTTTGAAACTGATGAGGGTATTACAATTGTAGATGGATATTTGACTAAACTGGCTTCTGATTTGGATAATTTACCAAAAAAGTATCCAGAAATTATGGCAAAATATGATAATCATAATCTTACAGGAAAACTGGCAACAAGCATGAAAACTTCGTTACTAAAAATACCTAAGAATGTAAGAAAGTTTCTTGTTGGTGCGGGTGATGTGGTAGAATATGCTGGGTATGTTTGTATTATAGGTGATACAATAAAAGATTCTTGCAATGACCTAAAGGCACTCTCGGTTCTTGATGCACAATACTCCATATATGAAGATTATGAAGATATGCTTTTAATTATGTCTAGTACGAGTAAAAATAAATACAACAAAGATGCTTTGCTTGAAATACGTAATGCTATGAAGGATGAAGAAGCAAAACGTGATGAAAAGATTATTATGATAGCCGAAGATATTATTGGCGGTGGCGTTGAGGGGTTAATAAATATTGGCGTAGGCGAAATAGGAATGTCTAATCCTTTGGTGTGGGGAATTGCACTTGGAATAAGTATTGGAGATGCGATATTCAATGTAGGTAATACAGATGAAAAAGCTATGTATACCATATCCATAGGAGATTCGGCTAATGCTCTTAGAAAGATAACATCTTCAATGCTTTCTGACAAAATGTTTGATTATAATCAAAAGTATTATAAGGTTGATGATAAAACATATATGTATCTGTCTGCATTGTGTCAGTTTCGAATTATATCAGAAAATCTTTTTTATGATATGTCTGATTCTGCAGTTATCAAGGTTAATAAGGGTAAAATAAAATCAGATATTAAGTCTAATATACGAATCGTCATAGGTATAATAAAAGATAATGATTTCAGTGCTATTGCTAATTATAATGGTGCTAAGGTTTATGTTAATTAGGGGGCAATATGAAGAAAAAAGATATACCTCTTGATAGAGAAAAGATTTTAGTAAGCTTTCTTTCGGGTGTTTTTATTCAATTATTTATCTGTATTTTGGTGATTTTACTTGATTTGATGCATGGAAAAGGCTTCGAAGCTCTATATATGATGGGCCAACTGTTTCCTTATCTTTATAGACATGGTATTAGAGATTTTGTACAATTGGTAGAAATTATTTGTATCTTTAGTCCGTTCATTATAGGAGTTTTTTTAGCTCTGAGAGGAATATACTATCAATTTAAGAGAAGGATAATACTTAAGTACGGAAAAAGATATGATGCTACTATTATAGCAATAAAGCAGATGTGTGAAAGAAAAGATCATACATTACGGATAACTGTCAGATACAGAATGGAAAATGGTGAATTCAAGTTTTATAAGAACCCAGGATTGAATCCTTTTACTGATTACAGAATAGTAAGCAAGGCTTGTTCGATATATGTTCTTGGGCGTTCTAAGTATGTGACTGATTTTGTCTTAGCGCCCATGGATTTGGTTGAAGAATTCAAGAAGCTTACAGAGGAACTTGGAAGTGAAGAACTTGCCATGGAAGAACTGAAGAGGCGTTATGGCGATACAGGCGATAATAGTAGGATTGGAGGGTATTGAATGCGTAGCGAATGCAGATGCATTTGGAATATGGTTGTAAGGAGAGAATATGAGAAAAATATATAAAATTAGTGGCTTGATACTTCTGGTTGTGATCATAAGTGTTATTGCTATTGTTGTTATAAAGAGTAAGAAGAATAAGTCTGGAAGCGGTGAAGACTTGGGGCGGATCGTTATGAATCTTGAAAACCTGGATTATTGCGATATTGGCGATATGAAGGGTTATGATATGTCTGAATGTGAATCGCTGAGTGGAAAAGTGGAGACGGATAAGACTATAACTGGTCTGTATTATGAAGTGCTTGATAAGGGAGGCAGAGTATTAAAACATGAAGATATCGATGTAAGTAAGGAGTGGGTTATAGATAGCGTCCCCCTTTCAGTTCCGGGTTCATATGTTAAGGTGTGTGCGACTCTTTCTGGTGGAGGGGTTATTACGCATGAGGAATGGTTTCATAATGATTCATTCAGCAGGCTTGAGGGTCTTGATATAGATATGAGTGATGCTGATAATGATGGAATAGAGACTTACTTGGAACTAGTTGCAGGTACTGATCCTAACAATGCCGATACTGATGGCGATGGGCTTAATGACTACATAGAGCTTATAGAGATAGGAACCGATCCTCTGAAAGTTGATTCTAATGGTGATGGAAAGCCTGATGGGGATGATGATGCTGACGAGGATGGTCTTACTAACATAGAAGAGGCGAGACTTGGAACATACACATGGGGTTTATTTACAGATGAAGATCTTCTTACCGATTATGAAGAAGTGAAGATATATGGTACAGATCCGCTTAATCGTGATACAGACGGTGATGGTAAGGACGATGACTGGGAAGTAGATAATGGTTATAATCCACTTGTGGCGGACAATGCTTTTATTACGACCGTAAGTGAGGTTGGAAAAGGTACAGTAGTAAGTGTTAAGGTAAAAGCAGATCCTGGCAAGTTATCATCTTTAAAAGTGAGTGCAGTGGAGTTTAGACCAGAGATACCGGGGTATATGGGCGATGGATATGAATTAGTCATGAATGGCTCTTTTGATAGTGCAGAGGTGACGTATTATTTTGATTCGGCAAACCTTGTGATGAATGGATTCGCTCCGAAGGTTTATCGTCTTGACGTGGAAGAAGATGAATTGTATCCGATCGATACTGTATGGGATCATGAAAATGCCTATGTGACAGCGACGCTTGATCGTCCTGCTATATTTGTTATATTAAATAGTGCTATTTTTGAGGGCTCAGGTTACTAGACTCTGTGTATGCCAAGAGACACGAAAACTTTTTTTGAAAAAACTTCTTGCAATTTGCATGAGGATATGATAACATACTATATGTTGTAATAAAGAGATGGTCCTCTGTTACGTATGTATTAAGAACATCCAGTATATTAAGGAGGTCGCTATGAACGACATTATTAAGAACATTGAATCTGCACAGCTTAAGGCAGAGGTTCCTTCTTTCAACGTAGGTGATACAGTTAAGGTATCAGCTAAGATCAGAGAAGGCGAGAAGGAAAGAATTCAGGTTTTCGAAGGAACTGTAACTAAGAAGCAGGGTGGTTCTTCTAGAGCTACATTTACTGTTAGAAAGATCTCTAACGGTGTTGGCGTTGAGAAGACATGGCCACTTCACTCACCTAACGTAGTTAAGGTTGAGGTAGTTCGTACCGGTAAGGTAAGAAGAGCTAAGTTGTTCTACTTAAGAGACAGAGTCGGTAAGGCAGCTAAGGTTAAAGAGTTAGTTAAGTAATTATTGATCTTAGACGTTCAATTAAAGATTTACTGATCCTACCATTGATTGTTATGATCATATGGTAGGATTATTTGGTTTTCAGAATGGATTTATATAAACAGCCTAAAAAAGAAATTGAATTTCTTCATGTGATAACAAAGTGGATATGTGATATAATAATAGTGGTGTTCATAACGCTGTTCATATGGAATGGTTTTTTCACTGCTGTTGTTATGGGCGGGCACTCTATGTCTGAGCCTGGTAAGGATGGAGCAGGCATAGCCAATGGTGATTCTGTGCTTCTTGATAAGGTTTCTTATAAGCTATCTAAGGTCAAGAGGTATGATGTCATATGCTTTAATTACCAGGAGGATGGCAAGGATGTACCTCTCATAAAGAGAGTCATAGGTCTTCCTGGAGAGACTGTATGCATAAAGGATGGTCACATATATATAGATGGCAAGGTCCTTGAGAAGGATGTTGTGAAGGATATCATATATAGCGCCGGTATAGCTTCTGAGGAGATTAAGCTTTCATCTAATGAGTACTTTGTTCTCGGTGATAACAGGAATAACAGTGAGGATAGTCGTAATCAGAAGATAGGTACAGTGACTAAGAATCAGATTGTAGGCAAAGTCTGGCTTATAAGCGAACCTGTGGAACATATAGGTTTCATTAAATAAAGGGATAAAAAGGAGGATAGCCTACATCCGAAGACATAGGCTATTGTATTATGAAAAAAGTAGTGTTCTGTTGTGTTGTATCTCTTGTCTATATATACATAATACAGGCCAAATGTGTCTAAAAAATGAACGAACTATAATATTTTAGTAAACTTTTTGTAAGAAAGGCGTAAAAAGACATGGATGAGATGAAGAAGATGAATATTGAAGCTTTCGTGGAGGTGCTTGAGAGTAAAGCACCGGTTCCGGGCGGTGGTGGTGCATCTGCTCTTGTTGGAGCGCTTGCCATGAGCCTTGGGGATATGGTCGGAAGTCTTACTGTCGGCAAGAAGAAGTATGCTGATGTGGAAGATGAGATTAAGGCTGTCATGGATAAGGGACAGAAGCTCACAAGAGAACTCTTGTCACTTATGGATGAGGATGCCAAAGCATTTGAACCGCTTTCGAAGGCTTATTCGCTTCCTAAGGAAACTGATGAAGAGAAGGCTTATAAGGATAAGGTCATGGAAGATGCGCTTCTTACGGCTACGGAGGTTCCGCTTCTTATCATGGAGCGCTGCTGCGATGCGATTGATCTCATAGAGACTTTTGCGGCTAAGGGAAGTAAGATTGCTCTGTCAGATGCCGGAGTTGCAGCTACATTTGCCAAGGCTGCGCTTAAGGGAGCTTCACTTAATGTCTTCATCAACACTAAGTCTATGAAGAACAGAGATGTTGCTCTTGACTTCGAGCGTAAGGCTGATGATATGCTTGATAGATACGGACGCAAGGCAGATGAGTTATTTGACGATGTTATGGGAAGGTTGAGATAATATGGCTAAGTTATTATTAAGTAAAGAGGTAAATGCTTCGCTGAACGAGGAGATTAAGGCTAAGCTTGCAGGCGGTTCAAGGAAGTTAGCTATCGTGCGCGTAGGCGAGAGAGAAGATGACCTGTCTTATGAGAGAGGCGCAACAAAGCGCTTTGCTACTCTGGGTATGGAGGTTGAGGTTCATGCTCTACCTGTAGATGAGACTGAAGAAGAGCTTGTATCGTGCATACATAAGCTCAACGATGACGAGTCTGTTGATGGTATCCTTCTGTTTAGACCGCTTCCTAAGCATCTGAATGAGAAGGCTATCGTTAACGAGCTTAAGCCATCTAAGGATGTGGACGGTATAACCGATGCGTCTATGGTTAGTGTGTTCAAGGGATTCGGAGAAGGCTTCGCACCTTGTACTCCTAGCGCTGTTATGAGGATCCTCGAGCATTATGATGTGGATCTTACAGGTAAGGAAGTTGTTGTTGTGGGCAGAAGTCTTGTGGTTGGTAAGCCGCTTGCTATGATGCTTCTTGCAAAGAATGCAACTGTTACTATATGTCACACGAAGACTAAGGATATGGCTGAAGTAACAAGAAGAGCCGATATAGTTATCGTGGCTGCCGGTA
>DOVJ01000029.1 GCA_003520145.1 Eubacterium sp. | reverse complement strand
GCTAACAGCATAGTAATAACAAAAATGGGGGCTTTTTCCCCCCTTGCGCGCCGGATTAAGGTTAAAAATAATAACCCCCGCTGCACCAATCGCCAACGAAGGTTATCATAATATTCTTTATATATATGTCACACCCCACGGTGTAAGTATATATCATTCCGACACCATTATGCAAGAAATCCCGTGATATTTAACATAACTTAACAATCTCGCAACATTTTGCCTTATCAATAAGCATAATATCACCAAACCTTACAGAATTTATTTTCACTGAATTATTATTCAGTATAATCAGAATGTATCATATCTCTCTTCCAACATTAAACCCTCGAAGTATATTTCTCCCCTTGACACCACCACGATTTTACCTTAACATTCTAATTAAGAGGAGGTTTTTATGACTACTTGTGACAGACTTTTAAAGTATGTTAGGGTTCATACTACTAGTGACGAAGACAGCGGCTCAACTCCTTCCACAGCAAGACAGTTTGATCTCGCCCACATGCTTCAAGATGAATTAAAGGAAATGGGAATAGACTCATACCTTGATGATATGTGTTACCTGTATGCCCGCATTCCGGCGACCACAGGATTAGAAGATAAGCCAGCCATAGGCTTTATCGCCCACTTAGATACATCTCCTGAATACAGCGGCAAGGATGTATCCCCTATCGTAACTAAGAATTATGACGGAGACGATATAAGCTTAGATAACGGAATCTATATAACTAACAAGAACTTTCCGCACCTTAAGACTCTTAAGGGACGCACTCTCATAACCGCCGATGGCAACACACTACTTGGCGCTGACGACAAGTCCGGCATCGCTATCATCATGACGCTTGCAGAGTATCTTACGACTCACGATGTGCCACATAGTGCGATAGCCATAGCATTTACACCAGACGAAGAGATCGGCAGGGGAAGTGATCACTTCGACGTAGAGCGCTTTAACTGCGCATTCGCCTACACTATCGACGGCGGGGCCGAGAACGAGCTTCAGTACGAGAACTTCAACGCCGCTTCTGCGAAGGTCGAATTCTTCGGAACTAACGTTCACCCAGGAAGCGCCAAGGATATCATGGTAAATGCTTCACTGCTCGCTACACAGTTTCTAAGTGCACTCCCGAACGAGCGCCCGGATAACACCGAAGGAAGGGAAGGCTTCTACCACCTGACGAGTATGGAGGGCGATGTCAATCACGCTACTCTTTCCTTTATAATCCGTGACCACGACAGTACTCTCTTCGAAAAAAGAAAAGAAGTTATGCAAAGAATAGCTCATGACATCAATAAGAACTACAAGGAAAACAGAGTATCAGTCACTATCAAAGATTCCTACAAGAACATGCTGACAGTCCTACAAAGTGATATGACACCAGTTAAGCTTGCCCGCAAAGCCATGCAACTTCTTGGTATAGTGCCAGACGAATCTCCTATCAGAGGCGGAACTGACGGCGCCAGTCTATCCTTCAAAGGCTTACCAACCCCTAATCTTGGCACCGGAGGCTATGCATTTCACGGGCCTTACGAGCACATAACAGCCGAAGGCATGGACACAGCTCTCAACACTGCTATCAACATCATAAAACTATATTCCGATATGTAAAGGAGAAATTCTTATGAATACTTACAGCGAATTCTATGACATTGTGGACGGAAGCAACAACATCGTGTTCTTCGGAGGTGCTGGTGTCTCAACCGAAAGTGGCATACCGGACTTTCGAAGTGAGGACGGTCTCTATAACCAAAAGTATGACTATCCGCCAGAGACTATCATAAGCCACTCATTCTTCATGCATAATCCGAAGGAATTCTACCGTTTTTACAGGGATAAGATGATCTATAAGGACGCTAAGCCTTCTACAACCCACATAGCTCTTGCTAATCTTGAGAAGATGGGGAAATGCCGTGGCGTGATCACGCAGAACATAGACGGTCTTCATCAGCTCGCTGGAAGCCAGCATGTAGTTGAACTGCACGGCAGTGTACTTCGCAACTATTGTATGAACTGCCACGAATTCTACGATGTAGATGCAGTCCTTGACGGAGGCAATATCCCGCGTTGCAAGTGCGGTGGCATGATAAAGCCTGACGTAGTGCTATACGAAGAAGGCCTCAACAGTTCTGATATCTCAGAAGCGATAAGACTCATACAGGAAGCCGATGTTCTGATAATCGGCGGCACCAGCCTCGGCGTATATCCTGCCGCCGGACTAATCGATTACTATCGTGGAAACAAGCTTGTGCTCATCAACAAGAGCACTACGCCTATGGACTATAAGGCTAATCTGCTTATACATGATTCTTTAGGGAAAGTGTTTGAACACTATGTATAAATACGCTGTAAAAAACAAAATATACAGCGGAACTCAGGATTTCCTCAATTCCGCTGTATATTTCTACATATTCCCCAGCAGGAATCCAACTATTCCCACCAGTATACAAAGTGCTACATAACCTATTATGCCGGTTATAAGCTGTGCTTTCTTGATACGTTCCAATTAATTAAGACCCTCTCCCCATTCTATATCATAGTTGTTCTTAATTGCCATACTTCCAAGATACGTCTTAACATCTTCGATATTCTTGAAGCCATATACTGAATATACCTTAAGATTGTCATCGAGATATTCAGACTTGTTATAGTTAATAGTATTAGCAAGCTTATACTCGAAGGTACCATCAGCCTTATTCATGAGGCTGTATGCTCTTGTCACATAGTACATAGTGTACTCGCCATAGCCTTCCGCATCTACTTTACACTTCATAGAATACACTATGTAAAGATTAGTAGTTGTTGTGCTTGTTGGGCTCTTAATAAGAGCACTTCCTACATATACAGGACCTTCTGCATCAGCAACGATCTTAGCATTAGGAGTAAACTTCTTAGTAATCACTTCCTTACCTGCATCAGCGACTACCTTAATGTTATCAGCTGAGATATCAGAGAGCTTAGTTATATAAGAATCTGCCTTATCGATTGTAACCTTCATGCTCTTCTTGGTAACTTCATAACCCTTCTCAAGAAGTTCCTTCTCCTGCTTATCTGTGAAGTTCTTAAGCTCTAAGACAACCTCATCGCCTACATTAAATCCGCTTGTCTTTCCATCCTTAAACATGTAGCTGAACTTGATGCCATCAGGAAAATCACTGTCAGCTTTATAAGATACTCTTACATTAGGAGCAGTACCTGACCATGTGATCGTTACGCCCTTGAAAGGATCGATTTCCTTGATTGCCTCAAGATCCTTTACTTCTACTTCTATCTCTGTCTTTGTGAACACGATCTTACATGCCTTAGCAGCATCTTCATCATATTCAAGAGTAGCCTTTACCTTATCGCCATTCTTGAGTTCGCTGTCCTTATCAAGCTTGATCTCAAGAGAATCAAAGAGTTCAGCTAACTCATCATTATCAGAATCCTCGAATATCTTTGCAGCCTTATCATAAGTCATCTTCTCATCATCAAGCTCATCTGCAAGATCCTTATCGATGAGACCTGCGAACTTGCTATAGAACTCAGGATCAAATGACGCCTTAGCTACGCCCTTCTCGTCAAATCCAGTGATCTCAACCTTCATATACTTGGTTGGGTCCATCTTATACTTCTTAAGAGCCTTGATTCCGAATATAACTCCAACTACAACCAATACAACAACCAGAACTGCTACCACACCGATGATGATCTTCTTCAATAGTTTCTTATTGATCGGCTTTTTTGCAACCGCAGTTGCAGCTGCACCACCAGCATCCACAGGTAGTGGATTGCCACAACTCATACAGAACTTGGTGCCTTCTGTAATCTGTGCACCACACTTGGTACAAAACTTCATCTTTTCATTCCTCCATAATTATTAATCTATAAATAGTTCTTCGGATATTCCGATCAGAAGTATTTATCTATAACAGTTACGATTCCGTCCTCATCGTTAGAACCTGTAACAAAATCCGCTACAGCCTTTACTTCATCCCTTGCATTGGCCATAGCTACGCCGACACCAGCATAACGGATCATCGACACATCATTATATCCATCTCCGCAACATACAAGATCTGTCCTGTCTATACCCATGTACTTGCACAGTTCTTCCAGAGTTGCTGCCTTATCTATATTCAGCGGCATAACCTCCACAAAGAATGGCTCGGATCTGTATATGTTATAGTGTGGTGTCTTACCAGCCTCTTCATAGGCTTTCACATACTTGTCACTCAAGTATTCCATACAGTACCTTGCCTCGTCGTCAGGTGCTGTAAGAAGGCACTTATTAACCGGAAATTTGATATGTTCCATGAAGTCAGGAACATTTCTGATCTCCATACCGTTAATTCTGGCTTCAAGCCTCATATATTCGTCTACTGGCGAATCTGTGAAGATATAATCCTTATGATAACTGATCATACCGACATTCATATCCATCACTTCATCATATATCCTGGCTACATCCTCTTTCTCAAGAGTCCTCTCATATATAAGCTCGTCACCACAGCTTTTTGTGAGCCTTGCACCATTAAAAGAAAGCAGGAATCCGCCATTCTCTTCTAAGTCCAGTTCCTTCTCATATCGCCTAAGTCCTCTTGTCGGCCTGCCGGAAGCAAGTACAACCTTCACTCCGCGCGACTGAGCTGCCATGATAGCATCCCTTGTCTTCGGAGTGATCATCTTAGACGAATTAGTCAAAGTCCCGTCTATATCTAACACCAATACCTTATGCATATATTATCTTATAGTCCTCTTCACGCTGTCGCATACATTCTTAACAGTGAATCCAAAGTGCTCAAAGAGCTGACTCTGAGGTCCGCTTGCGCCAAATGTTGTCATACCTATGATTTCTCCGTCAAGACCTACATATCGATCCCAACCAAATGTTGAGAGCGCCTCTACAGCAACTCTCGCTCTTATATTCTTTGGAAGTACCTTCTCCTTATATGCCTCATCCTGCATATCGAAAAGCTCCATTGAAGGCATACTGACAACTCTTACGTCTATACCTTCCTTTAGAAGTTCTTCCTGTGCAGCTATCGAAAGCGCAACCTCAGATCCACTCGCTATAATTATAGCATCAGGAGTTCCCTTCTTACACTCGGATACGATATATCCACCACGTACAGCTTCTTTTGAAGAGCCCTGAAGCTGTGGAAGATTCTGTCTTGTA
>DOVJ01000238.1 GCA_003520145.1 Eubacterium sp. | reverse complement strand
CAATGTGCTCACTCGGTGTGTAGGGCGTGACTGCTTTGCAGTCACACGGATAAATAAACCCTCAGTAATTACGTGCAAGCACGCATTACTGAGAGTTTTATTATCCTAAGGTAGGACGACGATGAATTCAATATCACTTCTGTGTCTTTATCCATTCATCCATATAGTAATCTATGATATAGAACTGGGCAGGACCGAAGCTTAGGATGAACTTATGGAATTCTTTTTCGTTGAATTTGTCGCCAAGGGCTTCTTTGGCTTTGTTCTTGAGTTCTATGAATTCAAAGTATCCCACAGTGTACTGAAGATAGTTGGCTGGTTCCTCGTAGAATGCTTCGTAGAGCTGGTTGAGCATCTCATCATTAGGGGTGATGCCGGCTGTCTTTGTAAGGTAATCAGATAATTCTGTCTTTGTCCATCCGTAGTAATTAAGTCCGATATCCATCTGACCGTAGAGGCAATGCTGATAGATCGTGTAGCTCTGAAGTGCGGAAGCAAGCTTTGGATCAAAGCCTGCGAATTCGTAAGACATCATCTCAACATATGTTGCCCAACCTTCGCTGTAACCACCGAAGCTCATGATATCTCTGATCTTTTCGTGAGGTGTGATGCTATAGAACAGATGCTGATAGAGGTGTCCTGGGTAGCCCTCGTGAGTTATAGTAGGATAGAGGCCTGTCATGGTCTTATCGATGTTGTTGATGTATATGTTCTGCACACTGTAATTATCTACAGGTGAAGGGATATAGAAAGCTGGTGCTAAGAATTCTGAAAGAGACTTGTGAACCTGATGAAGGTTAGTAGTTACTTCAGGAACTTCAGGGAACTTGTCTTTTATCTTGACTTTCAGATCAGCGATTATGTCGGCTGGTTCGGTAATCGTGAATGGTGGATCCTCAAGCTTATCTAAGATATCGGGATTGGTAATTGCCAGGGCTGCGATAGCTGTACGGGCCTTCTTGAGATTCTCGCCGTACAAAACATTTAACTCGCCAGGGGTCTTGTCTGTACCAATTTTGGTCTTCATGAGATATTCGTAATACTCTTTGTTGAAGTTGTAATTGTTTATGCCACCGTTTGCATTGCCTTTGCTCTTAAGCTTGGTGAACTCGTCTATGAGCATCTTATAAGCAGGGATGACTACTTCGTTAACAGTTTTCTTGTTCTGCTCCTTGTAGGCTGCTTTCTTTTCGGCGCTAAGTGAATCAATCTTATCGATTCTGTCATCGAATGTAACGATCAAGTAGTGCGATTCAGGATTCTCGATAAATGTATTGCACTGCTCAAGGATTCCGTCGATGAGCATGTCTGACATGGCAAGATTCTTAGATATCTTGTAATTCTCAACTTCGAGAAGATTCTCATAGAATCTCTTTACGTCGCCAAGAAGTGAGAGGTAAGTAGTAACATCGGTTTCGTTGTTGAGTGTAAATTCTGCCATCAGTACAGGAAGATTAGCCTGTATACCGTTGGACTTGCCGAATGTATAACCGTAAAGAGCAACCTTCTGATACTTGATGGCATTGCTCAAGTCCTCGTACATGACATCGTAAGTCTGCTGCTGTTCCTTGGTAAGTGAATCGTAATCAAAGCTTTCGAGTTCCTTGATATAACCTTCGGTTTCAGACATATCTTCTAACTTGCTGACATCGATAGTGTCGAACTTGTTAGGAATCTCGGTTATGCCAAACTTCTCTGGATCTGTCAAGAAGTAGTGCGTATCGAGCGCATCCTTGGTTATGGATTTCTTGAAGTATTCGTTGGAAAATGTTGTGAATTCAGCGCTTGTTTTGGTACCTTTCTTGTATTCTGGCTTTACAAAACGCGCATTGGCACTAGAATTGGCAGTAGTTGGCTCTTCACTTTTTTTGGATGTAGAGTCTTCTGCTTTGGTGCTTGATGAATCCTTTTCGGTAGAGACAGTGGTCTTTTCTTTTTTAACATCCGTTGATTTGGTGTTGCAAGAGAGAAGACACGCACTTAAGCATACCGAAAGGACAAGTGATACAAGTCTTTTCTTTCTCATAAATATAACCCTTTCTAATTATTGTTACGCCCTTTTAGGCGAATTAACTTTTACACTCGTTTAAAAGCATAGCATATTTACCCCTTGAAATCAAGTCTGTTATAAGTTATAATACTTAGATAGCGTAAACTCTATCTTTTATTGCAAAAGGTGCTAAAGCACCTTTTGACCACAAAAGATAAAGTTACGCAAGTATTATGAAAGAGGTGTACTATGGAAAAGAAACCATATTATATAACAACCGCAATTGCATACACGTCAGCAAAGCCTCATATAGGCAATACTTATGAGGTCGTTCTTGCTGACAGTATCGCAAGATATAAGAGATTTGAAGGATACGATGTATTCTTTCAGACAGGTACTGACGAGCATGGTCAGAAGATAGAGAATAAGGCTCTTGAGGCTGGTATCAGCCCTAAGGAATATGTAGATAATATATCCGGTCAGATCAAGGCTATATGGGATCTTATGAACACATCTTATGATAGGTTCATAAGAACAACTGATGCAGATCATGAGAAGCAGGTACAGAAGATATTCAGAAAGCTCTATGAGCAGGGAGATATCTATAAGGGTGAGTATGAAGGTATGTACTGTACTCCTTGTGAGTCTTTCTTTACTTCTTCACAGTTAGTTGACGGCAAGTGTCCTGACTGTGGCAGAGAGGTTACTCCAGCGAAGGAAGAAGCTTACTTCTTCAAGATGAGCAAGTATGCTGACAGACTTCTTGAGTATATCAACACTCATCCGGATTTCATTCAGCCTGTTTCCAGAAAGAACGAGATGGTCAACAACTTCCTTCTTCCAGGACTTCAGGATCTGTGTGTATCGAGAAGTTCTTTTAAGTGGGGCATACCTGTTGACTTTGACGAAAGACATGTCGTATATGTGTGGATTGATGCACTTTCTAATTATATCACGGGTCTTGGATATGATGCTGATGGTAACAGCAGTGACAGATATAAGAAGTACTGGCCTGCAGATGTGCATCTTATAGGTAAGGATATTCTTAGATTTCATACTATATACTGGCCTATTATGCTTATGGCACTCGGCGAGCCACTTCCTAAGCAGATATTTGGTCATCCATGGCTTCTTCAGGATGGCGGCAAGATGAGTAAGTCAAAGGGCAACGTTATCTATGCTGATGATCTTGTTAAGATTTTTGATGTGGATGCGGTAAGATTCTTTGTTCTTCATGAGATGCCATTTGAGAATGACGGTATAATTTCATGGGAGCTTCTTGTTGAGAGAATTAATTCAGAGCTTGCTAATACACTTGGTAATCTTGTTAACAGAACTGTAGCTATGATCAACAAGTACTTTGGCGGCGTAGTTGCTGATAAGGGTGTAGGCGCTGAAGTTGATGAGTCTTTGAAGCAGGTAGTGACATCTGCTGTTGCTAAGGTTGATGATTGTATGTCAAGATTCAGAGTAGCAGATGCACTTACTGAGATATTCAATCTCTTCAAGAGATGCAA